>JBBDRU010000124.1:0-1251 GCA_040905305.1 Salibacteraceae bacterium
ACAGAGCCTGCTGCACTCGTTGAAGTTCGCTAGAAACCTTCCGGCTCGCCAGACGAGTACCCTTCCACGAATGGGATACATCATATTCAAACAACCCTTCATCTCCCCGGATGATGATCAGCTCATCATTTTCAACCTCCACAAAGACATCTCTCAATACTTTTCCATCCAGATCACACAAAATGCCCAACTCACTCTTGATGGCCAACAATTCATTCAAACAACTCACCAAAAAATGCCCGGAACCCACCGCCGGATCACATATCGTGATTGAGTTAATCAAATCATTCGCCTCAGAAATCGAAATGTCACGTCCTATTCTGTTATAGATCTCCTTTAAAGTAAGTTGAGTGCTTGTCTCATTACCCTTATTCTCCACCTCTCGAAGCCCCTCTTCACCGGTTGAAGATGATAAAGTATTGGCTATAAATACTTTTTCAAATTTATCAGTAACAGCCCTCCTCAATGTCTCCCGTGCCATATACTCTGTAATAAAACCGGGCGTATAGAACGAACCGTCTTTATACCCATTGATCTTCTCAAAGATCAACCCCAGTACAGATGCATTAATCAAACTCTTGCTTTCCTCACGAATCTCCTCACTTCCCTCTGCTGAAAAATCATACGCTTCCAGGAAACGGAACAGGTAATCAAGTGTATTAAGCGTGTTCCCTCTTTCAACTGTTAATACACTTTTACTGTAAACCGGCATTTCCGCATGATCATCCAGTCCGGAGATGCGCGTGGTTTGATGCTCAAGGGGGGAGACATCAAACAGGGAACTGTTCAGATATGGAATATGCCCAAATTTTTCGTTGACATCCTCCGATCGATCTTTCTCTTTCCGCGCCAATACCTGGAAAAAGAGCTTGTTGAGTTCATCAAGGCTGTCAATGGCGCTATAATTGAGGAATTTAAAGCGGTTGTCCTTTCGATGATAGTAATAGAGCTGGGCTTCCAGCAGCTTTAAAAACAGAATACGGTTCATCCACGTAATTCCCAGTTCCATTGGCACATTGAAAAGCTGCTCATCACGGTTGGCGCCATACGTACTTCGCACATTTTTAAGCGTAGAAAGGTGATCTTCAGCATCCAGAATACGGATCGTGTTTTCGATAATTGAACCGCTGTTCCGTTTTTTCTCTTCCGCGCGCCGGATATATCGGGTGCTTCCTTCTTTTGTCTCTTCCAATCCAAGGATATAGAGTAACTCCCGGTAAAACTCTTTATTCAGGCTGTTGCTGTCGTTGG
>JBBDRU010000125.1:0-7405 GCA_040905305.1 Salibacteraceae bacterium
GGGCAGCGAGGTTATAAATCTCATCGGGTTGGGTTTCCTTGATAATACGAATGAGGTTGGTGCTGTCGGTTAAATCTCCGTAATGCAGTTTAAACCTCAAGTTTTTTTCATGTGGATCCTGATATAAGTGGTCAATACGTTCAGTATTGAACAAACTACTTCTTCGTTTTACACCATGAACCACATACCCTTTTTCCAATAGCAACTCGGCTAAATACGCACCATCTTGCCCTGTGATACCTGTAATTAATGCAACTTTTGACATATCGCGAAGGTAAGGCCTCACGACAAATGCACTGGTGCAAAATTTTACAATCTTCTCAATTCTGCCAGCGATTTCATTCTTTGGTTACCCCGTTGTACCCAACGGTAACTTCAGCTTTGTCGCACAAAACTCAAATTCCCGACACTGCTTTCCGGTGCTTTACCCACTTTGCAAAAAACACATTATAAGCCTCATAAATAGCGCGCTCGGTTTTTGTGTCAATTCCCGAAATGTAAATCATTTCCTTTTCTTCTAGGGCTTTCATGGATTGAACTACGGCTGCGGATGAAGCCAGTCGATGTTTTTGAATGAAATCTTTGGACGTATAGCTGCTGATTTCATCTTCGATGCAAATGGCACGAAACAACTCCCATTGATTGACGGGCAGCATGGCTTTGATGCTCGACATGACCGCGTCTTGCTCTTTGATGGTGCCCGTCATCACATCGATCACGTGTTGGTGATTGATCTTTTTGACACCCATAGAATCGAGCTTGTTGCAAATCACCTGAACGTAATAGGTGTGCACCCGACACCAATCAAGGATGTAATTCACATCTTCTTCTTCGATGGATTTTTTGCGTTTAGCAAATTGGTTTTGGATGTAGGTCGCGTATTGATCCTTGTCGATTTTTTGCAAGTGCAAGAAATCAGTACTGGCGTAAAATGGCCGCTTGGCATCAGCAAAAATGGGGAGCAGCAAATGCTTTTGGCTGCCGCTGAAAATGAACGATATGTTTTTGCACTGCTGGATGTGTGTTCTCAAGATGGCATCAGCATTTTCAGGAAAGCTTTCAATTTGTTGAAACTCATCAATGGCAACGTACACAGGTTTCTTTTGTGCGTCTAGAATGCGAAGGATTTCTCCGAGGTCTTTTTCCACTTTTTGGGGCGTTTCAGCACTGAGGCTTACTTCGGGAACACCGGTAAATGGATCGAAACTCACAATCGGCCGCAAAGACTTAAAAAAGGTAGAAACCGTTTCCCAAATTTTAGTTGAGTCTGAAGCCAGTGCTTCTGATACCGCACTCAAAAACTGGCTATTGAAGTCTGAAAGATCTTTGGCAGAATAAATATCAAGAAAAACGGTGATCACATTCTTCCGTTTGGCTTTGATCCGATGAAAAGTGTGGTGAATCAAACCGGTCTTTCCAAACCTTCTCGGAGCCATCAACACTGTGTTTCTGCCATTCTTCAGCGCTTCTATCAGCTTATTGCTCTCGTCTTCACGATCACAGAAAAAATCCGGCCCGAGGTAACGATTAATGGGAAAAACAGAGTCTTTATCGTCTAACATTCCACGAATGTAAGGAAATATTAGTAATAAAACATTAGTAATACTTTCTTAGCTGACACAACATTTATGAAACGATGAACCAGTTGTTGAGCAAATTCTCTTTATTGTAGCGCATTTCTTCTCCTGTTGTGTGGTCAACAACCATTTTTCCGGCTGCCTTGGCAATGGCATGTCCGGCACCTGTGTCCCACTCCATGGTTGGTCCAAAACGAGGATAAATATCGGCTACGCCTTCGGCAACCAAACAAATTTTCAAGCTCGAACCCATGGAAGTGAAGTCAATCTCACCTTTTTCCTTTTTCAGTTCGTCTACAAACTCTTGTGTCTCGGCACTGAAGTGGCTGCGGCTGGCAACGACTATGTATGGCTCAGCTGATTTGGTTTTTGGAATGGCAATTTTCCGATCTAAAATGGACTCGATGGAAGAATCGGGTTCTACATTTTCTGCAATCCAAGCTTCGTGGCCTACGTTGCCCACAAACAATTTCTTCAAAACGGGGGCGTAGATGATGCCATATACTGGTAAGCCATCTTCAATCAAAGCAATATTGACGGTGAACTCACCATTTTTCTTGACAAATTCTTTTGTTCCGTCAAGCGGATCAACGAGCCAAAACTGCTTCCAATTTTTCCGCTCAGCGAAATCCATGTGCTTGCCTTCTTCGCTGAGGATGGGCAGCCCGATTTGCTCTAAAACCGACACGATTGCCAAATGCGCATTCTTGTCTGCCTGCGTCAGCGGACTTTCATCAGCCTTGGTTTCGACATCAAAATCCTGGGCGTAAATTTTTAGAATTTCTTCACCGGCTTTCAGGGAAGCCTCGATCAACAGTCGTTCAAATTTCATGGTTGCAAGGTTAATAATTAACCGAAAAGGACATAAAGGGATTTTACCACAGAGTGCACGGAAAAGACACAAAGGGCACAGAGGCTTTCATTCTCATTCCTTTGTGATCTCTGTGTAAAACACTCAGCGTACTCTGTGGTTAATGCTTTGCGCGCTCTGGGTTAAAACCCAAAATATGCATTAGTTTTTTGCCAATTCTAATCAATTCTCTTACCTCTAAAAGTGGAATTTACATACGGATTGCCGTATTGGCCATAACCGCATGACCAGCATCTTCTGTAAATCAGCGAGTCTCCAATAATTTTCATGGTTGCATATGATGAGCGAAATGGATATCGAATTTTACCTGATTCAGAAACATATAAATGAAATGTGTCCAAATCGGTTTTGATAAAGCACCCATTCTCAAATGACACTTCGCTAACTTCAACCACCATGTTCAATGTCGTATCCTCATCAAACCGGTTACTTCTGAAAACGCCTTCATACTCCCCAATCAAGCTCTCTGCTTTTAAACAATCACTTTTTTCATTGATGAAAAAGCTCTTCATAGATCTCTGTAGCTCAAAAGGAAGCGTATCAATCATTATCTCATTTTCGTCCGATTTTACATATCGAAAATCTATTGCTTTAATTTTCTCAATTTGCTCTCCATTTTTAAGCAATTTCACTTTTCCCCTTTTTGGCAGAATGATTTTATACTCATCACTGTGATCTAAAACGGAAGGCGTATCATAAAACGCATCGTTGTTATATGAATATACCCAAGTGTAAGTCGCAACATCTTCCTCAGGATATTTTTTGCATGATGTTACTATTAATCCAATCAGAAAAATCAGCAAGAAAGGCTTATATACCTTGTGTAAAATCAATATCCACCTCCTTTATTAGCACTCGTTTGCACCGGGTGCCACGTGGTTTTTACTTCCTGAAGATCGAGGATTTTATAGGGATTAGAGTCAGCTTCTTTTCCTCTCCAATCGATCAATCGTTTTACGTTCTCGGTGACAGCCATCAAAGCGTGATCGTCAGCGCCTTCGCGAGCGATTACCAATGCATTCACATCCATGTGCGAAGCCATGCCCGGGAGTAACTCATTCATGTTGCCTGTTAGTATATTGATCACACCTCCGGGAACATCTGAGTTCTGCACCACTTCGGCAAAATTGATGGCTGAAGTAGCCTTCGATTCTGAGGCTAAAGCTATGACAGTATTTCCACCTGCTATGACTGGAGCAATAACTGAAACCAACCCACTCAATGGCGCGTTTTCAGGTGTAACAATTGCCACCACACCCGTTGGTTCGTGTACCGAAAAATTGAAATGTGCCGAAGCCGTTGGATTGACAGAACTAAAAACAGCCGAGTATTTATCGCACCACCCAGCATAATACACCAAGGTATCAATGGCAGCTTGTACTTCTAATTGAGCTTGCTTTTGGGTTAATCCTAAGGATTTCATTTCAGAGACAAAAGATTCATTGCGCCCTTCAAGCATTTCTGCCAAGCGATAGAGTATTTGACCGCGATTATAGGCAGTCATTGATGCCCAAGCAGATTGAGCGCTGCGCGCAGCCACAACGGCATTTTTAACATCTTTTCGCGAGCTAAGACACATATTGGCAATCAATTTTTTTGATTTGTCTTCGATGGCATAATACCTTCCCGATTCGGTTCTGGGAAACTTCCCTCCGATGAAGATTTTGTAGGTCTTTTGTATGTTGAGTTTTGTCATAATTATAATGTTTCATTTAACCACAGAGAAACACAGAGGTTTTTCACAGTGGACACAGAGTCATTCAATTTTACCATCTATTAAACGTTCTATCCCAGTGGTCAATTTGCTTACGTTGAAATTGACAAGCAAACCCAACTTATTGTCGCCCAATTTCATATACGTCAATGTTTGCGCACGGTGTACATCAGTTAGTGATTCCACACTTTTCAATTCAACTACCACCTTATTTTCAACCAAAATATCAATTCTATATCCAACATCCATGCGCACATCTTCGTACATGAGAGGCATCGGCTTTTCCTTTTCAACAAAAAGACCTTCCTTCTTTAATTCATAAAGCAGGCATTCCTGATAAGCACTTTCGAGCAAGCCCGGCCCCAATGATTTGTGCACTTTAATTGCACACCCTATAACTTTATATGTGATGTCATTTTCCTTCACTTTGTGACCTCTGTGTCTTCTTTGCGCCCTCTGTGGTTAAGATTATCTGCGTTAAAACTCTTTTTCAATCAATCTTTCAAATACGCCTCCAGGCCATGCACCCCGCCTTCTCTCCCGAATCCGCTTTCTTTATAGCCTCCAAAAGGACTGGTCGGATCAAATTTATTATAAGTATTTGCCCACACAATGCCTGCTTTCAACGCCTTGGTCAATTGAAAAATCTTCGAACCTTTATCTGTCCACACCCCGGCACTTAGTCCATAGGGCGTATTGTTTGCCTTTTCAATTACCTCTTCGATGGTTCTGAATGTTTGAATGGCCAAAACAGGACCGAAAATCTCTTCTTGCGCGATGCGGTTGCTCTGCGCTACGTTGGTAAACAAAGTTGGCGCACACCAATATCCTTTCTTTGGCATATCGCACTTGGGTTGATAGATGTTTGCGCCCTCTTCTTTTCCGATTTTTAAAAAGCGCTCTATGGTTTGCAATTGCGCCTTCGAATTGATGGCTCCGATATCGGTGTTTTTATCCATCGGATCGCCAAGAACCAAGCTATCCATGCGTTTTTTGAGCTTTTGAAGCACTGTTTCATATACCGATTCTTGCACAAACAAACGAGATCCAGCGCAGCAAACGTGGCCTTGATTGAAATAGATTCCATTGATGATTCCTTCCACCGCTGCATCGATCGGAGCATCGTCAAAAATGATGTTCGCTGCCTTGCCGCCCAATTCGAGCGTCACCTTTTTATTGCCTTTTAGCGCAGCTTTATAAATGAGCTTCCCAACATCTGTTGAACCCGTGAAAGCAAGTTTTTGTGGAACGGGATGGGCAGTCATCAACGCACCTGTTTCTCCTGCACCCGTGATGATGTTCACCACACCCGGTGGAAGTCCGGCTTCTTCAATCACCTCAGCCAATTTAAGCGCAGTAAGCGGAGTAGTTTCCGCAGGTTTCAATACAACGGTATTTCCACACGCCAGTGCAGGCGCAATTTTCCAAGCCGCCATGAGCAAGGGAAAGTTCCACGGAATGATTTGCGCGGCCACTCCAATAGGCTTCATTTTTCTGTTGGGAAAAGCGTATTCCAACTTGTCGGCCCAACCGGCATAATAGAAAAAGTGCGCAGCGGCCAATGGAATATCGATGTCGCGCGACTCACGAATGGGTTTTCCGCCATCCAATGATTCTATTACCGCAAATTCACGACTCTTCTCCTGAATCATGCGTGCTATGCGGTAGATGTACTTGCCACGTTCTGCTCCAGATAATATGCTCCACGACTTGTAAGCTTGCTCCCCGGCTTCAAATGCCGCATCCACATCCTTGCTGCCCGCTTCGGCTACGGAAGCAATTAACTGCTCATTTGCGGGATTTACGGTATCAAAATATTTTTTCGAGTGCGGTTTTTGCCACTTACCGTTGATGAAAAGATCGTATTGCTTTTTCAGCTTTGCATGTGATACACTTTCAGGGGCAGGTGAAAGATTCCATTCATTGGACATAGCTCAAATTTGTGCAAAAATAGGAGCTTACACATAATTATCAGGACTTGACCACCTCTTCAATCCACTTCAACACTTTCTTTGAAGCACCCGAGTGAGATGTAAAAAAATCTTTAAGCGCTGATGACACTTCATCTCGATAAGCTTGGTCATCCAGTGCTTTGTTGAGTTTCTCTGAAAGCTCCTTACCGCTCATTATCTCTATTCCTGCTCCTATTTCTTTCAATGCCTGAATCTCTACAAAACGCTGGTTTTTAGGTCCGAAAATCACTGGAATGCCATAAACCGCTGCTTCTAAAGTGTTGTGAACCGCCTTGCCAAACCCACCACCAATATAGGCGACATCAGCAAATCGGTAGAGCTTTGACAAGAACCCTATTTGATCTACGTAAACCACTCGAGTAGTTTCTTCCTGACCTTCCTCAAAGTCTGCCAGGGTTTGAATCTCGCCTTTGAAAGCATCCAGCCAGCGCTTTTTTTGATCATTGCTCAATTCATGTGGCGCAACAATTATATTAAAGTGTTTTAGGGACTTCAAGACTGGGATTAAATGAAGATCATCTTCCGGCCAGTTACTTCCGACTACTAACACCTTTGATGCCTTTGCATACGATGCAAGCACAACGCTTTCAAAAGATTTTTCTGCAACATCAATCACACGATCAACCCGTGTATCTCCCACACAAACACAATTATAGATACCTACGCTCTGCAACCGTGAACAACTCACCTCCGTTTGCGCAAACACACGGTCAAATTGTGCCAACTGAATACCTAGGTGTATTCCTGGCCATTGAGTTGACCAGTGCTTATGAGGAAAGTGTGCGCTCATCAAAGCCATTGCAATGCCACGACTATGAATCATATGCATAAAGTTGAACCACAATTCATACTTTACAAAAACAGCAACCGTTGGTTTCAGCAGATCAAGAAAACGATTCACCCGCGATGGAATATCGATGGGTAAATAAGTAATGACATCGGCATGTTTAAATGTCTTCTTTGCCTCATATCCCGATGGAGAGAAAAAACTAACAGCAATTTGAACAGGTTGCTTTGCAGCCAATACGTCAATCACAGGTCGGGCTTGTTCAAACTCACCAACGCTTGCACAATGAAACCAAACGAGCGGAACGCCCGCTTTTCTCTCAAAATGCTTTAAATCAACCTCCCATTGATTTCTAACCGAAAGCCATTTTGCGTACTTCCTGCTTGTCCATTTGAAGGCTGGTGCCAACCATGAAAACACATAAAGCATCCCGGTGTATAAATGTCTCATCAATAGAAATAAAATTCTTTCGGTTTTCGCTTG
>JBBDRU010000126.1:0-1247 GCA_040905305.1 Salibacteraceae bacterium
TTATACCGCAACCGCGTGGAACACATCAAACGGGAGATGCCCAATGCATGCATCGGGGTTGATGTGATTGTTGGCTACCCGGGAGAAACGGAAGAAGCCTTTATGGAAACGGTGAACTTACTAAAGTCATTGGACGTGTCATATTTTCACGTTTTCACTTATTCAGAACGGGCAAACACCACCGCCTTGCGAATGAATGAAGTGGTTCCGATGCACGTGCGCCAAGAACGAAATAAAGTACTCACCATGCTATCGCACAAAAAGAAACGCGCGTTTTATGAGTCACAATCAAACAGCGAACAGGAAGTGCTGTGGGAAGCATCAGAAAACGAAGGCATGATGCAGGGATTCACCAAAAATTATGTTAAAGTACAACGAAAGTTTGACTCCACCCGTATAAATAAGATCGAGCACATTCAACTTGGTTCGGTTCAAAAAAACGGATTACACTCCTTGGTTGAAGAACCTTCCTTAGTTGTTTAAAAGATTGATTTAACCAGGTTCTGTTAGCTCTGCCCATCGACAAAATCACTGACTCAGCTACACAGAAGAGTTACCCATCTATAATGTGCTGTTTTTTAATTTTTCTAACTCCATGATACATCCCATTTCTCATAAAAACGAAAAAGACAGGCTCGCTTCTCTTCATTCATTTAGCATTCTTGATAGCAAGCCCGAAAAGGATTTTGATAACATCACAGCACTTGCAGCAGACATTTGTAATGTTCCTGTTTCCCTTGTTTCCTTTGTGGATAAGGATCGTCAGTGGTTCATGTCTAACCACGGTACTGAAACCAAAGAAACACCACGCCAGGTTTCGTTTTGTGCGCATGCCATTTTGCAGGATGACATTTTTATTGTTTCCGATGCACGAAAAGATGATCGATTTAAAGACAACCCATCGGTCACTGGAAAATCCAACATTGTTTTTTATGCGGGTGTGCCCTTAATTGATAAAGAAGGTTTGCCGATAGGCTCGCTTTGCGTGATAGACCATAAACCGAGAACACTGGAGAAACGACAAATCAACGCATTGAAAACGTTGGCAACACAAGTGATGAATTTGCTCTACCTGAGAAAAAACGAACAGGAGATCAACAGCCTAAACATGCAATTAATCGCTAAAAATCAAGATCTCGAGAAATTTGCAATGGTGTTGGCGCACGACATCAAGTCACCACTCAACAATATCAAAGGAGCATTGCACTTGTTGGCGGACGACATAAATGAAAAAGTGGATAAAAAAG
>JBBDRU010000127.1:0-1236 GCA_040905305.1 Salibacteraceae bacterium
CCAACGACAGCAACAGCCTGAATAAAGAGTTTTACCGGGAGTTACTCTATATCCTGGGATTGGAAGAGACGAAAGAGGGCAGTACCCGTTATATCCGGCGCGCAGAAGAGAAAAATCGGAACAGGGGATCGATTATCGAAAACACGATCCGCATTCTGGATGCTGAAGATCATCTGTCTACACTGAAAAATGCGCGAAGTACGTATGGATCCAACCGTGATGAACAGCTATTCAATGTGTCAATGGAACTGGGAATTACGTGGATGAACCGTATTCTGTTTTTGAAGCTGCTGGAAGCCCAACTCTATTACTATCATCGAAAGGACAACCGCTTTAAATTCCTCAATTATAGCGCCATTGACAGCCTTGATGAACTCAATAAGCTCTTTTTTCAGGTATTGGCACGGAAAGAGAAAGATCGCTCGGAAGATGTCAATGAAAAATTTGGGCATATTCCATATCTGAACAGTTCCCTTTTTGATGTCTCCCCTCTTGAGCATCAAACCACGCGCATCTCCGGATTGGATGATCATGCGGAAATGTCTGTTTACAGTAAAAGTGTATTAACAAATGAAAAAGGGAACACGCTTAATACACTCGATTACCTCTTCCGTTTCCTGGAAGCGTATGATTTTTCAGCAGAGGGAAGTGAGGAGATTCGTGAGGAAAGCAAGAGTTTGATTAATGCATCTGTACTGGGGTTGATCTTTGAGAAGATCAATGGGTATAAAGACGGTTCGTTCTATACGCCCGGTTTTATTACAGAGTATATGGCACGCGAGACATTGAGAAAGGCTGTCACTGACAAATTTGAACAAGCATTTTTAGCCCATACATCAACTTCTTCAAACGGTGAAGTTGGGGAAAATGTAAATGAAACAAGCACCCAACTTACTTTAAAGGAGATCTATAACAGAATAGGCCGTGACATTTCAATTTCTGAGGCGAATGATTTGATTAACTCTATCACTATTTGTGATCCGGCGGTGGGATCGGGACATTTTTTGGTGAGTTGTTTGAATGAATTATTGGCTATCAAGAGTGAGTTGGGCATTTTGTGTGATCCGAATGGAAAAGTATTGAGGGATGTGGTTTTGGAGGTTGAAAATGATGAACTGATCATCATCCGGGGAGATGAGGGTTTGTTTGAATATGATGTATCCCATTCGTGGAAAGGTACCCGTCTGGCGAGCCGGAAGGTTTCTAGCGAACTTCAACGAGTGCAGCAGGCTCTGT
>JBBDRU010000128.1:0-7322 GCA_040905305.1 Salibacteraceae bacterium
ACCACAATTCACCGCGTCAATCCAAATGCCATCACCCAATCCATCGATCAACAGCGCGCCCAAATCTGTGCTTGCATACAATTGAAGTGTGCCTTCATCCAGATCGTGATAACTCCTTTGAATAATTACCGGAGTATCGCACTCCTCCTCTATCAATCGAAAAAAAGCCGCTCGTTGCTCAGCAACTCCGTGAAGGTTTTCAGTGGTCAAAACCAAAACAGCCGTAGGGTCTTCCTTTAAGGCCGCAATCAATGGGATATCTATGTCAGAAAGCTCGGCTTTTACAAAGTTGAGTAACGGTGATTTTCGCTGTGCGACCACAAAAGAAATGCTTTCAAAAAGCGGATAATGTTGGTCTTTTTCTTGCCAAACGGCTGCATTTTGAATCACTCCCAAGGTTCCGGGAATATCAAAACTGACCGTATGATCTCCCAAATAAATGAAGTCACACGCCTGATCGGTAATGTTCCATTTATCCAGCGGAACGGAATAATTATAGCCCACGGCATGCAGGTTGGCAGCCTTGACCTCATCAAAATGCGAAAAATCCTGAACGATGCGCGGAACTTCATGATCTCCAATGTTCAAAACCTGCAACGTTTTTCTGCGCTTATAAGCAAACGGATCTATCGGACTCGAAGCTATTTCAGGTATGCGGTCATGAGACGAACGGTTGTTATAGCGACTGGTGAGGCTAAACGCCACAGGAACCTCAAGTTCAGGTTCTTCTGTCAATGATACACGAATGGTGTCCCCCAATCCATCTTCGAGCAAGGTACCTATTCCCACAGCAGATTTAATGCGACCATCTTCCCCCTCACCTGCTTCAGTTACTCCAAGATGCAATGGGTAGTTCATGCCTTCATTCATCATGCGATGTACCAACAACCGGTAGGCCTGCACCATTACCTGCGTGTTGCTCGCTTTCATCGATAAAACAATATCATGAAAGTCAAGCTCACGACATATATATAAAAACTCCATTGCGCTTTCCACCATTCCAAGTGGCGTATCGCCATAGCGACTCAATATTCGATCGCTCAGTGAACCGTGATTGGTTCCTATGCGCATAGCCGTTCCATGCTCTTTACACAGCTTAACCAAGGGGGAAAAACGACTTTTGATCCGGTCTAGCTCTGCCTTGTAACTTTCATCGTTGTATTCAATGTGTTCGAACTTTTTCTTGTCCGCATAGTTTCCGGGATTCACACGCACTTTTTCAACGATCTGAGCGGCAATTTCAGCAGCATTTGGAGTGAAATGAATATCTGCCACTAAGGGTGTATGATAACCTTTTGCTGCCAGCGATTTCTTGATGTTGGCCAGGTTTTCTGCGTCTTTCTTGCTTGGAGCAGTTATCCTCACCAATTCGCATCCGGCATCGATCATGCGAATGCTTTGCGCCACACTGGCCTCTGTAGCCATGGTGTCGGTGGTCGTCATCGATTGAACACGAATTGGGTTCTGACCACCCATCTTTAATGCACCTATACTTACCTCTCTGGTTTCAAATCGATGGTAATTCGTTAAGCTAATGCAGTATTTTGTATCTGCTATCGAATCTGCTTGTTTTTGCATAAGGCAAAAGTATAAGAGTTTGAGGTGGATAAATTAGTTGTATGCCTCTGAACAAAATATTTTATACACTTTTGAAAGGCTTTGAGCGATTAATTATTCTTTTTGCTTTGAACATGAAATGAAACTTTCGAAAACTATATGATACGAATAAATAATATTACAACAGTTTTGAGTTTGATTGGTTTGATGCTCGGTTCATTTGCTTCAGCACAAAACTGCCGGGCTGATTTTGACTACACCACGGATGAGTTGTTTATCGAATGTCGAAATACCTCAACAGGTCAATTCACCAACTCTTTATGGGATTTTGGAGACGGTTCATTGCCCTCGCTGGACGATTCGCATACTTATGATGAGGCAGGAGAGTATGAAGTTTGTTTAACCATTGGAAATTTGGTTCCTTTTTGCACTGATGAGTATTGCGAAACAATTGAAGTTTATGAATACACCTGCGATCCGGGTTTTTCATATACGTTTGATCCTGACCTGAATTTGTATTCATTTACCAATACCACCGCTGACAGCATTACCGGTGTAAAATGGGAATTTGGAGATGGCAATACTTCTACGTTTGAAAACCCAACCTATAGCTACAATGAACAGGGCGTTTTTCAAGTTTGTTTAACTACTTATGAAGATCGAAATATTTGTGGCTTTTACTGCGAGGAAATCGAAGTGTTTCCATTGGGAATTGAGCTGAATAGCACTTCCAACATCAAACTTTTCCCAAACCCATCCAGCGGAGAAGTACAGTTGACTTTTGATGAATACCACGATCAGGTTACAGTTCGGTTATTTGACCTTTCCGGAAGTCTGCTGCAATCACGAGAGCATAAAATGGAGTCTGTTTTACAGATGAATTTTGATGTTCCGGCAGGGTTTTATATAGTCCAGGTCAGCAATGCTGATCAGGAGTTAGGTCAATTCCGATTGCTCCTGACAAATGGTGTTAAGAGCAAATAAACTTCAATGCACCGGAACTTTCTCGCTTTTTAGTTTCGCTTTTCGTTTGAAATAGCCATTTATAAAAATCATGCCCATTACCATGGCTGCGCCAAGATAAAAAAGCGGACTCATCATTTCTTCTTCTTGAAAGATAATCAGCGCAAAAATTATAGCATAAATGGGTTCCATGTTGATGGACATACTAACGGTGAAAGGGCTGAGTTCTTTCATGACTTCAATGCTTACCACAAAAGCAAAGCTGGTACAAATCAGGCCTAAAATGATCAACCAAACCCAATCCATCGCGGTAGGTAGTGCAAAGGACTGGAAATTCCCTGCCATCAGATAATATACCGAAATAGCGATAACCCCACCGAGCATTTCATATACGGTGATGAGCGTTGGACGATCATGCTTCACAAAAACCCCGTTGAGCGTTCCAAACAGCGCAGCCAACACGGCAGCAATTAGGGCATAGATTATCCCCAGAGCGTAGATCGTTTCGGCTCGAAAGATAATGGCCAACCCGATCAAAGTACCAAAACCAAGAAACAGCTCGTAAAGAATGAGTTTTCGTTTAAAAAAAAACGGTTCCATAAAAGCTACAAACAAAGAAGTCGAAGCCAGAGTGGTCAGCGCTATTGAAACGTTAGAAACCTTTAATGCTTCAAAGAAAAACAACCAATGCCCAGCGGTGATCACTCCTGTTATCAAAAACTTCAATCGATTGCGATGGGTTGTTTTGAAACTCCTACGTGTTGCCAGCATGAACGCAAGCAACCCCAGCAATGCGATGAGCATTCTTAGCCAGACAATAGCAGACGATGGAATCGTGATTAACCGGCCAAGAATACCCGTAAAACCCCAGAGAAAAATGACTCCATGAAGCGATAGATAATACTTATACTTAACTAAGTAATTCTTCATGTGGCAACTCATTAATACCTGTGACACCACCTGAAACTATAAACTTCATCACATCAGCAGGTTTGGCATCAATGGCTGTAACACTCTCCGCTGGAACAATAAATAAGTTGCCCGAAAACGCATAACTATGCGGTAGATAAACAGCCACTTTTTCCTTCCCTAATCCTAATTCGCTCAGGTCATTTCTGGTGAGAAACCCTAATTTCTGAACTTGAGCATTTTCATACATTTTAACCAAAACAGGTTGATCAAATTTCTTTTGAGTGCCTACGAATGCAGAAACCAGGTCTTTTATGGAAGAATAAATGGTCTCGATAAGCGGTGCAGTGCGCAGGATACGGTTGCCCCAATAAACCAGCGGTTGCGCCAAAATTGTACCTGCCAGCACACCAAAAACAGTGATGGTTCCCAATAAAGTCAACAATCCCAAACCAGGAATATCATAAGGAACGATGCCATCGATGAGGATGAAAATTTCAATGACCACATATATCGTAGCCACAGTTGGCACCAAAAAAATCAATCCACGAATAAATGCCCTACCGATATAAGTTAAGATTGATTTCATAGCTTTAAGTTTTCAGCAAAGTAACGCAGCCGCGGTCATCATCCGATCATTTTTGCTATAGTTTTTATTCAAGATGAGCTGTTGAACAACACTCATTATATGACAGACAATACATGCGGTTAAAATATTATTCAAACCATTCTCGTTCAACTTTTTGGCAAGTAGAGTTTCATCGATCCTATGTCTATTACGATAAAAAAAGATTGAATTTCCTATTGAAATAATGAAAAAGTACCCCCCCTCACTGCGCTGTGTTGGAGCTTATTTGTTGGTAACATAATTATGTTGTCCCAAATTCTTTATGCTTACTTCTTAATCCTTGGGCTACATTTTCAAAATCTTGTTCCTTTTCAAACTCAAGCATTAAATTACCTCCAACCAATACCTTAGGATTTATTGCCAACCTAAAAATTTCACCATAAACGTCTTTTTTGGTCTTTGTATCGTAGTCTTTATTTTTTCTTAGATTCTTTTTGTAAGATATCCAATTGGATATAAAAATAAAAGGATAAAATAATGGCAGAAGTATGAGTGAGGTAGGTTTAATTCTTGTGAAATGATATTTCTTTATTTTAAATCCAGATAATTTCGCCAAAACTCTCATTTTCTGAATACCAATTAAAAATATATGCCCAAAATATATTTCATTAGTGATTTCTTGTTTCGACATCCATATACTGTCAAGTTCATTAGGAGGCATTGTTGAGTTAAACCTTTCACTTTCAGAAAAAAGATAACTCAACTTTGCTCTGATATTAGAGTAGTTTGGTGTTGTAATCAGCAATGTTCCATTGTTTTTTAACACTCTATTGAATTCTTTTAGCGCTTCATACTGGTCGCTAAAATGTTCTATTCCTTCCTGACAAATTAAAGCATCAACAGATTTACCTTGAATTGGCAGTCCTTCTCTAATATTAGCTCTTTCACAGTTTAGTCCGTCAACCTCAAAATACTCCGGAAATAAATCCATTGATATTGGAATAGCACCAATCTCTTTTAATATTCTTGATGTTACACCGTTTCCTGCAGGAAAATCCACAACCTTTTTTCCTTTATATAATTCACGATTTGCAATCAAATATTTTTTAACATGAAATTTGATGCTTTTCGGATTGTCTTCATATCTCATAGTTTTTTCTTCTTTTAATTTGCACAATCGGGTCAGGCGGGAATCCCAGTGTGTAAGTTTACTCATACATCTGATTTCTCTCAAAGGTATTTGTAAATATTTTTCATTTCCCTTCACACAGTTTACAGTGTTGTTCGGATACTCAACATGATGTTTATCACTTTAATACACTCAAAAGTGAAGAAACGAAGTTTTTTAGTCAAAAAAACTTTCTGAATTGCTCCTGTTTGATAGTTAAGATAATCCTTTAAAAAGATTTCAAGCCTGTATAAGCTAACGAAAAAGGCGACCCGCCTGGGTCGCCTTTCTTATTTTAGATTCGTTGAAACGAGCTATCCAATCTTTCTCATCCTAATGTTCAGGGGTGTGACCTCAAGGTATTCATCATCGCGGATATACTCCATGGCTTCTTCTAAAGAGAAGCGCACTTTTGGGGTCACTTTTGCGGCATCGTCAGATCCGGAAGCCCGGACGTTACTAAGCTTCTTTCCTTTGATCACGTTTACTTCCATGTCGTTGTCCCGTGAATTTTCTCCAATCACCTGTCCTTTATAAACCTGTTCGTTTGGGTCAATAAAAAAACGACCTCTGTCTTGCAAACGATCAATGGCGAATGTTAGGGCTTGTCCCGTTTCACTTGACACCAAAGCACCTTTGTCGCTCGCCCCCATTTCGCCCTTGAAGGGTTTAAACTCCCTAAATCGGTGTGTCATTACTGCTTCTCCTGATGTGTTGGTCAAGATTTTGTTTCGCAAACCGATCAGTCCGCGTGAAGGAATATCAAACTCAAGGTGTTGCACGTCACCTTTTCCTTCCATCACAAGAAGGTCTCCTTTTCGCATCGTAACTAATTCAATGGCTTTGCCACTGTATTCATCCGGAACATCGATTACCAGGGTTTCAAAAGGCTCGTGTTTTTGTCCGTCAATTTCTTTAATGATTACACGGGGTTTGCCCACCTGCAATTCATACCCTTCCCTTCTCATGGTCTCTATAAGAATACTCAAGTGGAGCACTCCCCTGCCAAACACGTTGAATTTATCTTCTGAATCCGTTTCTTCAACTCGCAGCGCAAGGTTTTTTTCTGTTTCCTTGAACAAGCGATCACGCAAGTGTCTGGAAGTAACAAACTTTCCTTCTTTTCCGAAAAACGGAGAAGTGTTGATTGTAAACAACATGCTCATGGTTGGTTCATCCACCTGAATGCGTTTAACGGCTTCCGGATTATCTAATGAAGCAACCGTATCTCCAATCTCAAAGTTTTCCATTCCAACGATTGCACAAAGATCACCGCTTCTAACGGTCTTAACTTGCTGCCTTCCCAGCCCTTCAAAAACGTATAATTCCTTGATTCGATTCTTCTTTTTCGAACCGTCTTTTTTCATGAGAAAATAGTCTTGACCTTCAAAAATGTCTCCTCTGTAAACCTTGCCGATAGCAATACGACCTTTAAAACTGGAAAAGTCCAGGGAGGTTATCTGCATTTGAGCATCACCTTCTTTGTATGGCGCCTCAGGAATTTCCTCAACAATGGTATCGAGCAATTCGATGATGTTATCCGTTTTGCGGTTCCAGTCTTTGCTCATCCAGCCAAACTTCGAAGATCCGTACAGGGTTTCAAAGTTCAATTGATCTTCGCTTGCTTCAAGGTTAAACATAAGGTCAAATACTTGCTCATGCACTTCGTCTGGACGGCAGTTTTCTTTATCCACCTTGTTTACTACAACAATTGGTTTTAGGTTAAGCTCAATGGCCTTTCCAAGCACAAAACGCGTTTGCGGCATAGGACCTTCAAAAGCATCAACAAGCAAAAGCACACCATCGGCCATTTTGAGCACACGCTCTACTTCACCGCCAAAATCAGCGTGACCGGGAGTATCTATAATGTTGATTTTTACGCCTTTATATTGAATAGAGACATTTTTAGAAAGGATCGTAATTCCTCGTTCACGCTCCAAATCATTGCTATCGAGATAAAGCTCTTGGGTTTCTTTTCGGTCATCAAAGAGGTTGGCGTTTTGAATGATTTGATCTACTAAGGTTGTTTTGCCATGATCTACGTGAGCGATGATGGCAATATTTCGAATGGATTGCACTGATTTCTAAGCTTTTAATTTGAGGGTGCAAAAGTAGCTTTAATTACCGCGCAAAACACCTTTAGCGTGAAATTATTAG
>JBBDRU010000129.1:0-1221 GCA_040905305.1 Salibacteraceae bacterium
GATTGCCGCAACGCAATGAAATAGCCTACAATTCTGCCAGTAAAATGATGAATTCTGCATTTTTCGGACAACTCATTATTCTGATTGTCTTTATTCCCGTATTGGCATTGCAGGGCGTTGAAGGAAAGATGTTTATACCAATGGCCATGACTTTTGGTTTTGCGGTACTGGGTGTTATGGTGCTTTGTTTAACCTATATCCCTATGATGGCTGCATTATTCCTGAGACCTCCAAAAACAGACAAAAAAACCTGGGGAGAACGGGTAATCAATAAAATGGAAAACGCTTACGAACCTGTTATCGCCTGGGCTTTGCGTAAAGGTAAACTGGTAGTTGGTATGGCACTGATTTTATTACTTGGAGGTGGTTTCCTGTTTTCACGGATGGGAGCTGAATTTATTCCCCAGTTGGACGAAGGCGATTTTGCATTTCAGGCTTTCCTGAAACCCGGAACATCCCTCACCGAAGTGGAGAATGCATCTACCCGTATTGAACAAATTGTGCTGGAAAATTTTCCTGATGAAATAGCATCTATCCAAAGCCGTATTGGCGTTGCCGAAGTGCCTACCGACCCAATGCCAATTGATATTGCTGATATATTCGTTATCCTAACCCCTCAGGATGAATGGACAAAGGTTGAATCAAAACAGGAATTAATCGAAAAAATCAAGGAAAAGGTCAGCGTATTGCCGGGTATCAATTACGAGTTTACTCAGCCCATTGAAATGCGTTTTAATGAATTACTGACCGGAATACGTGAAGATGTAGCCATTAAGCTTTACGGTGACGATTTAGATATGTTGGCAGACAAAGCCGAAGAAATCTCAGGCTTAATAGCCGGAATTGACGGAATAGCAGGAGTCAAGGCCGAGGCCACCCGTGGGCTTCCACAAATTACCGTAAAATACAACCGTACCAAATTAGGGCAATACGGGTTAAAAATAAAAGACCTGAACACGGTTGTGGAAACAGCTTTTAGCGGAGGTGTTGCCGGGGTTATTTATGAGGGCGAACGTATGTTCGATTTGGTGGTACGCCTCGATGAAGCACACCGCCAAAGCATTGACGATATCCGCAATTTGTTTGTCAACACACCCAATGGCGGACAGGTTCCAATTAAAGAGGTGGCAGAAGTAAGCTACCAGCCCGGCCCCATGCAGATTGGACGCGACAATACCAACAGACGTACCTATGTGGGAATTAACGTGGAAGGCCGCGACA
>JBBDRU010000130.1:0-7204 GCA_040905305.1 Salibacteraceae bacterium
ATTTCAGAAATTCATTGAATAGGCCAACGCTGTTTTGCACATTGCCATCCTCGTTCCTGCGGTGGCAAAGAGCAAAAGCCAACACACGGCTGAGCGCTAACAAGATAATGAAGAAAGAAAATCAAATGCAAAGCATTCACGAACACCTTTGAAAATCAATTATCAAGTGAGTAAATAAAAACCTCTCTCTCTCCCTGACTGAAAAAAAGGAAATCTCTTTGAGAAAAGATCGGGGAATGGGGGCTACAGTAGCTAACAATGGTAACTGATGCGCAACCCTGTTTTTTGTCCTAAAACGACCTCAAATAAGCCCGTTTAAGAGGGTCTTTTATTTAGATAACCCAAAACTTCTAAAATTTTAGGCTCGGATATGGGCTTAAAATCAGTCTTGTTTCTCTGAATAAATTGGGCTTTGGCTAGAGCCAGAGCTTTATAAAGTCTTTTTCAGATTTTATTCCCACTTTCGTTTTAGCGGTAGTGCCAACCCAGTTTGGGTTTTTAAAAGATGGGTTGGAAAACGAACTGCCGTTATGCACCAGCTTAAAAGACATGACGCCTCAGATAAAAAATAAAAGTGATTTTTATACAGATATCGATTATAGCAATTCTATTGACTCTTAATGTCAATTCAATCAAGGCCCAAGAAAGCCCAAAAAATAACTTTTTCGGCATTAACCCAAGTGTGACAGTTGAGCCATTTTATAATAAAGGAGAATTGGATATTAACATTTTCCCAATCGTTTATCAAAGACCATTGACAAAAAGATTAGACCTCAGATTGACTTCGATATTGAATCTTGGAATAAGAAATATTGAGAATAAAATAAGCCATATTGGACTTGAAACAGGACTGCCAATATTTTTTAAATTAAAAGAAGATAAAAATGAATGTTCTAAAGGTTTTTTTGTTGCTCCTATTTTTAGTTTGACAAGAAATAGAATTAGAAACCATAATAACCTCGGATTTTGGATTGAACCCGGATACAACTTGCTTTTTGACAATAATATTGCAATGACATTTGGACTTCAATTAGGAGCAACTTATTTCTCATATGACAATGGACATACTAATTGGGGAAATCATTTCGGAATTAAAATTATTATCGGTAAATGGATATAGTGATAAGAAAGAAGAATTGACGATGAACATCGATTGATTTACCGAATTGATGAGGGTGAAATCTGGATAGTGAAATGTCGTTTTCATTACGACTAAGAAAAAATAAAACGTTGGCAGCAAGCAAAAATTAGAGAATGAGCGTACTAAAGCCATTTTTCACACCAGAAATACCGATTCTGGCATTGATGATTGCGTTGATATTTATTACAGTGATTTTGTACCACCCCCAATATTGCAATGTAACCAATCATTAGTTTCCTAAAAAAATGTCAAGAAATTGTAAGGTGTGCAATTTTAATTCGACATTGCCGCTATTAAGAAAACAATGAAAGCACTACTTCACATCAGTTTAGTAATTATCGCCCTGACCTTTGTTCAGGGAACGCCTATCAATGCCCCGTCATCCGATGCAGGAAAGGGAATTACATTTTTTGAAGGCACCTGGGAAGAGGCGTTAGAAATGGCGGAAAAAGAAGATAAGATGATTTTTTTAGATGCTTATGCCGTTTGGTGTGGCCCGTGCAAACTGCTGAAGAAAAATGTTTTCACCGATGAAGGTGTTGGAAATTTCTACAATAAGAACTTTATCAATTTTGAAATGGATATGGAGCGAGGAATCGGCCCCAAAATGGCGCAGCAATTCAGGGTGACAGCTTATCCAACTTTGTTGTTTGTCAAAGCCGATGGATCAGTTGCGAACAAAGCAGTGGGTTATCACCCACAGGCTCAACTCATAGCATTAGGAGAAAAAGTGCTAAATGCACAAAACGAAGAATAGTTTTCATAGGTAGTAGGTTTAGGTTTGAAAGCCGATCATTCGCTCGAATGATCGGCTTTCTTTGTAAGGAGAAACGTTTTAAAACTTCATTTGAATCATGATAAAATTCTTTGCGCTTTTTGGAATGGCCTTAGTATTTAATGCTTGCGCTCCTGAACCACCAACCGCCCAGTCAGTTGTGGATAATGCCATAGCTTATGCCGGTGGAGAAAAGTATTTAAACTCAATTATTTCCTTTGATTTTAGGGATAAATCCTATTCGGTGATGCGCAAAGGTGGATTGTATGAAATGACCCGAACGAGTTATGTAAGTCCCGATTCTACGATCAAAGACATCGTGCATAATTATGGATTTAAGCGCGCCCTAAACGACTCCATGATTTCAGTTCCTGACTCCATGGCACAGCGGTATAAAGCATCTGTAAATTCAGTGATTTATTTCTTTTTACTTCCTTACGGACTAAACGACCCTTCCGTGAATAAAAAGCTTCTGGGAGAAGTAGAAATAAAAGGCAAAGAGTATTACAAAATAAATGTCTGGTTTAACGAAGAAGGCGGTGGTGAAGACCATGATGACGAGTTTATCTATTGGTTTCAAAAAGACACTTACCAACTCGACTATTTCGCTTATTCCTATAAAACCGATGGTGGTGGTATGCGCTTTCGTGTGGCATACAATCAAACGGTTCAAAACGGAGTCCGATATACAGACTATATCAATTACAAACCTTCATCTGTTGAGGTTAACCTGCAAAGTATGGATGATGCTTATGTAAACGGAGCGTTAACGGAGTTGTCCCGTATCGAAAACGACAATGTATCTATCTCAATTACTGATAAATAGGTTTGCTATTTGATCGCATTATTTTTTCGGGTTCAATTGAATTTTGGACTAATCTTGCATAAAATATTGAAACCGGTTTAGTACACCTTTTTATCCCCACGCACAAAAACAGCGATGAACATTTGTTTTATCATGTATCCATGGGAGCGCGTTGAAGCTCAAATGGATACCACCCTTCGTATAATTCACGAAGCATACCTAAGAGGTCATAATGTTGGAATCATGATTCCGAGCAACTTAACAATCAGAAACAATGATGTTTTTGGATTTGTGAAGATGGTTCAGGAGTCCGAGAAGATTCAAAAAGACCCTACAAAATTCCACAAGCAGGTGAAGTTTAAGGAGGAACTGCTGCCCATGTCGGGTTTTGACGTCATATTCCTCCGGGCTAATCCTCCGGTTGATAGCACCATGCTCAACTTTCTGGATGCCATAAAAGACGAAGTGCTTATCATCAATGACATCGATGGAATTCGAAAGGCAAACAACAAGCTATACACTGCTGCCATGTTTCATGGCAAAACCGGAGTTATTCCGGAAACCCATGTTTCTAAAAACAAAGAGTATTTGAAACGTGTGATTGCCGATAGCAAGTCAGACAAGATGATTTTAAAGCCGCTTGACGGATATGGCGGTAGCGGAGTGATCCTTTTAGAGCGAAAAGCATCGGCCAGCGTCAGCTCCCTGCTTGATTTTTACATCAACGGACAAAGTCAACAGAAATACGTGATCGTTCAGGAATACGTAGAAGGAGCTGAGCAGGGTGATGTGCGTATTTTAATGCTCAATGGTAAACCTATCGGTGCGATGAAGCGCGTTCCCCAGCAGGATGAAGCACGATCAAACGTGCATGCTGGAGGCACGGCTGTAAAACATGTGCTCTCGAAGGAAGAAATGCGTATTTGCGAATTGATTGGCCCACGCCTCGTGGCAGATGGACTTTACTTTGTGGGACTTGACGTGATCAATGGAAAATTGATCGAAGTAAATGTTTTAAGCCCGGGAGGCATCACCCGCATCAACAAACTGAACCGCACTAAACTTCAGGTAAAGGTGATAGATTTTGTGGAGGAAATTGTGGTCGCGAAGGAAGCAGCCTTAAGCAGAAAACTTGCTCACCAGCTTACGGTAAAAAATGCAAAATCTAAGTCTTGATCAAATCATCGCCAACATTGAGCAAGGAATTTGCTTTGAGGCGAGCCATGAAGACAGTTTTTTCATAAAAATTCAGGAATACGTTCCTTATGTGTGCACGGCCATACATGCGGGAAGTAAACTACGCAAGGAATTACAGGACACCTGCATGCTTTCTGAGGAAGAACGCTATTATGAAGAGGATCCTCATACTGAAAAATTCATTCAATCCTTACCCCTCACCCTCGTTGGGAATGACTCCCGTTACGAATATGACCTGAACCGTGATGAGGAAAACGCTATTTATGACATAGCTTGGGGAAAGCAAGTATGGAAACGACCACTCACCGATGAAGAGCGGCATCGATCTATTCTAAAACATCGAAATTTCTATACAGTTGTTCATGCATTGCTCAATAAACTCGAGAAAGAATTCGGTGCTGCAGTGGTTTATGATATCCATTCCTATAACTACAAGCGACATCCCATTTCTTACCTGTTTAATATCGGTATTGAAAACATTGACGTAAAGAAATACAACCCACAGCTCAGCTATTGGAAGAAACAGCTCATGAGCATTCGGGTAAAGAAGCTCAAAACGGATGTTTCGGTGAACCATATTTTTTATGGTCGTGGTTATTTGTTGAAATACGTTAAAGATCACTTTGATCACACACTTGTTTTGGCCACTGAGGTGAAAAAAGTGTTTATGGATGAACACTCAGGAGAAGCATATCCACTGGTTATTCAGTCCATAGCCAAAGGCTTGAAAAACGCGATCATCAATAATTCCCAACATTACATCAACGCAAAATCAAACATCGATGTAAAGCGTAAAAACACCTTGCTTACCAGTGTTTTGCAACCCGAGTTGATCAAACTTGATCGTGACCTTTACAAACTCGCAAAAAACTTTGAAGTACTGGGATTCGTCAATCCACAAAACGTTGAACAAGAAAAGCGCAAATTTTTCAAATCTAAGTTTACCCGCAACCCTGAGTTCAGGTACAAACCACTCACCATTGACCCGCACGTGTTCAAGTCAAAAATGTATCAACTTGACGTGGATGGACTGGAGGATGTGCACATCAGGCAAGTCTATATTGACATCATTCGTTCCTACACCGACAAGGTGGATTTGTTGAATTCGCTGGGGCAGGAAAATTTTCTTTACAACTCACTGCGCTATTTTGGTGAACCTTCACAGCAAGACATAGCTAATGCAACATTTCTACTCTATTGCGATGAGCTTCCACAGTTTGAAAACGAAGCTTACCTGGACACCAAGAATGTAAAGCAGGCATTTGTAGCCGAAGGAAAGAAATATGGATTTGACTTCAACGTGCAGGAAGTTTCACACATCCCATCTGATGCTCTGGTGATCAACTCAAAAAAATTGCTCTTGCTGAAAAAAGGTGCAAAATTCACCCAAACCCGACTGAATGCATTGCTCAACCATGAAATTGGGGTGCACATGGTCACTACCATGAATGCTCAGGATCAGCCATTGCGGTTTTTAAGCCTTGGCCTACCGAGAAACACCTACACGCAAGAAGGTTTGGCCATCATGAGTGAGCTTCTCAGTGGCTGCCTTTCCATCGGAAGACTCAAGGAGTTGGCATTGCGCGTATTGGCCGTTCAGTCGCTGACACAGGGTAACGATTTCAAATCCACATTTGAAATGTTGCGAGACACCCATCAAGTAAGTGATGAAAAGCTCTTCTACCTCACAACGCGCGTTTATAGAGGCGGTGGATTCACCAAGGACTACCTCTATCTGCGCGGTTTTAGAAAAGTGCTGGACATGCGGGATCGAGGAGTTAAACTCGATAATTTATTCCTGGGAAAAACAACACATACGCACCTCACCATCCTTAACGAATTGGTTGACAGAGGTATTTTGAACAAACCAAAGTATCAATGCCATGCCTTTATGCATCCCCTGGAAATGGATCCTATTCTAAAATACCTAACCAATAGTTTGAAGTAACGGCTATTTGCTAAAGAAGGTGTAAAATTGAAGTGGAATAAAACCACTAGCGTTTTTGGTGGTTTAAATGAAATATATGCCATGAAAAAACCCGACTGGAAAACCGTTAAAAACTTTGAAGACATTACTTATAAAAAATCGGGAGGTGTGGCTCGAATAGCATTCAATCGACCTGAGGTAAGAAATGCTTTCAGACCAAAAACCGTTGCAGAATTGTATCAGGCGTTTATTGATGCCAGAGAAGACGTAAATATTGGAGTGGTTTTATTTTCGGGTGAAGGACCGAGCAAGAAAGACGGTGGTTGGGCGTTTTGCAGCGGTGGTGATCAAAATGCACGCGGCCATCAAGGCTACATCGATGATGACGGAATGCCAAGGTTAAACATCCTCGAAGTGCAGCGTTTGATCCGTTTTATGCCCAAGGTGGTAATTGCTGTGGTGCCGGGTTGGGCAGTCGGTGGTGGACACAGCTTGCATGTGGTTTGCGACCTTACCCTTGCCAGCAAGGAACACGCGATTTTTAAACAAACCGATGCAGATGTTACAAGTTTTGATGGCGGATATGGATCTGCTTATTTAGCTAAAATGGTGGGGCAAAAAAGAGCCCGGGAAATTTTCTTCCTTGGCCGGAACTATTCCGCTCAGGAAGCATTTGATATGGGAATGGTCAACGCGGTTATTCCACACGATGATTTGGAGCAAGAAGCTTTTAATTGGGCACAGGAAATTCTTCAAAAATCACCAACATCCATCAAAATGTTGAAGTTTGCCTTTAATCTAACCGATGACGGCATGGTGGGTCAACAGGTTTTTGCAGGAGAAGCCACACGTCTGGCTTACATGACTGACGAAGCAAAAGAAGGACGCAATGCATTTCTAGAGAAACGCAAGCCCGATTTCAAGGACATAAAATGGATTCCCTGATCGATTGAGGACTATTCTGTGGCTGTGGCTTCAATCCAATCACCGTGCTCTGCTATAAGAGCAATCAATTCATCTACGGCTTCTTTCTCAGGAACATTTCGCTTTACCACCTCTTTCTCTTTGTAAAGAGTGATTTTACCTGGTCCTGTTCCAACGTAACCATAGTCTGCATCTGCCATTTCACCGGGGCCGTTGACAATGCATCCCATAATACCGATTTTGACGCCTTTTAAATGACTTGTGCGGGCCCTTATTTTTGCTGTGGTTTCCTGCAAATCAAAAAGTGTTCTACCGCAGGAAGGACAAGAAATGTATTCGGTTTTTGAAATGCGGGTTCGCGTTGCCTGTAAAACTCCAAATGCTAATGAATTCTGAGCTTTTTTGGCACCACAATTCACCGCGTCAATCCAAATG
>JBBDRU010000131.1:0-7139 GCA_040905305.1 Salibacteraceae bacterium
TTCATCTCAGATGGAGCTTTAAGTCCTGATTCAGGATAGACTTTTCCTTTTAAAACGAATGAATGACCACTGTTTTCCTGACCTTTAATAACAAAGGAAATAAGAATAAAAAAAATGATTATACTCAGGGATTGTAGAATTTTCATAGCTTGGTTTTAGGGTGTTTAAACGCCAAGACTAGTTGAAATATGAAGCATTACATAGTCATCCCTTCCCAACGAACAAATTCGCCTTCCTAAGTGGTGTACTTTGGGTCAATCCGCATCTACTTCTCTCAAATCCAGTGTACTTTTCTTCTCATCAGGAGTCAACCGCTCAATGGTATTCCATATACCATATTCATCACGCACTTGAATTTCATATTCGATCATTTTCTCCTTGAGCTGATCTACCTCGTTCCACTTGAGTTCGGTTTGGTTCTCATCTTGTTCGATCAACAACAAAATGGTCTCTAGCGATATCCCTGCTGTGGGTTTAAATCCGCAGCGATCGATTGCCTTTACCTTATATTGATAATTATACAAGTCTGTTTCAACTTCGGTATCGATCAAATAATTTGATCTTCTATCTACCGCGAAACTTGTTTTATCACCCCTATCACTGCTTCGCTCCACTTCAAAAATTGAAACCAGCGGAGATTCAAACGAACCTCCATCCCACTCCACCATCACGCTGTTGTCTTCCAAAACACTCACATATGTTACATCAATGCTTTTCTTCAAAAATGGCAGTGTATCTATTTCCAATTGGCTTATCGAGCTTTTCGCCTCTTCTGAGCTATTGGTCAATACGGCAGAAACCCTGTATTCAACCTTGCCAGGACAAGCGTCAATACTGTCGATGAAATGGTGTTGTGATGGATCGATTTCGCCAATCATTGAAAATTCTTCTCTAGCATTTCTGCGCGACAAAATCTTATATCCAGAGACAGCTACTTCACCAATTGGATTCCAGGTAAGTAATCGTTGATGGTCATTTTCTTCTCCACTAAGTTGAATGCTGCAATATTCAGGAAGTAAATGCTCAGGAATCTCTGAATGGCAATGATGATCAATCTTCACCTTATAGCACGTGGATGCATTCTGATCAAACCCCTCTTGATCCAAAAACACGACAGTGCTGTCATTGCCCTTACCCGACCATACTTGGGATAATGCGCTACCTTCCTTACGGAAAACATCAACCGCCTTAAAATTGGAGGCAGGCTTGATGTCCATGCTGAATTGAATCGCATTATTCACGGATGAAATATCCTTCAACATGGCAGCGGAATTTGCAGTAGTATCAAAAACCGTAAACTGTTCTGTTAGATGGCTTCTTACCAAACAACCGTTTTTGTTTTCGATGGTCATCTTCATCAAATACTTACCTTCAGATTCCACGTAAAACGGCTCATCAGGCTGAACTTGCATCTTTTGCTCTCCGGCAAAAACGAAATACGTTGGGTTTAACAAATGAGTAGAACTGTCAGACAAAACAAAAGGTGCGGGTTTGCACTCGCCCAGTTGTTTGATGTCGAATTTGGGTTCGGGTCGTGGATTGGCAATCATGGCTTCTCCTTCTTTCATAGAGCTGCATCCGGAAGAATCCATAGCCAACAAAGAAGGGTGATATTCTCCGGCTTCTGAATAGGCATGTTTTGGATTCACTGACGAGCTGGTAACCCCATCACCAAAAAACCACAGGTACTCGCTGGCGTTGATCGTGGTATTGACCATCGAGAAACTATCATCCTCACAGAGCAAATTCTCTAACCACTCAAAGTTAATCAAAGGCCCGTTGATGCTAACTGCATCTTTGATAAGACGCTCAGCAGTGCAAGCATTTTCGTCCGTAATGGTCAATGAAACATTAAAGTTTCCGGGCTGAGCAAAGGCATAATTTGGATGTTCAGCTGTTGAGCCGCCACCCTCTCCAAAATTCCATGAAAACGCAGCTGCATTCTGAACTGAAGTATTCGTAAATCCAATTGATTTTGGAGCGCAGCTACCGGAATTTGCATTGATCTCAAAATCAGCAAAAGGTTTATGAATTAGCGCTGCACTATCCATGTTAACCGTGGTGGTGCAACCACTTTGAAAAGTAACGAGCACTTGAAAGGAAAGCTCTGAAGTGTCATTTATAGTCAACTGAAATGAATCTTGCCCAAATACAGTGGTATCCGAAAAATGCCAGATATACTGACTTCCTTGTGAAGCAATATCTTGAATTACAGGTTGGGCAGGAAAACAATATTCATCTTGATCCAATTGTATATCAACTTGATAAAACGGAATGGAAGGCGCTGTTTTATGTGCTTCACACCCCAACGAATCGCTTATTTTCAATCGAATACTATCTGAAGAATAACTATCAAATACTACGGTCGGATGCTGCTGATTAGAGGTGTTTCCATCACCAAAATTCCACTCCCAATTCAAGGCTTGCGAACTGTTATCAGTAAATTGAACCGTTTGAGGTAAACAGTAATCGCTCGTATTGAAACTGAAATCAGCTTGTGGAATACGCACTGCAACTGTGTCTTTCTGAATGGCTACACAACCGTTGCCGATCCCTTTTAATGTGATTTCGTGGCTTCCGGCTTCGGTCAATTGCAAATGAAAAACCGCATCTGTTGAGCTAAATTCATTATTGATATACCATTTAAGAACATCAACCCCCGAAGTGTTTGGGTTTAAAACAGTGTCGAGCGGTCCACAATAAAAACCGGAAGCCAATAGTTCAAATGAAACTTGAGGTTTGTTTACAGTGAACGTCAATGAATCAAAGAAAGTTTGGCTGCACCCGTTGGTATCAATGGCTTCAAGTGAAAGATTGTAATCCCCGGGTTGAGAAATACTTACCAATGGAGTTCGTCCGGTGAATAAAGAATCACCGAAATGCCACACGTATGTGTCAAAACCAACCACATTGTGGTTTAAACGCTGCGAATCTCCCGCACACATCTGAAGCGAAAAATCAAATTCAGGAGTTGGGTTTGCCACCGAAATCAACCGATGCGAGGAAGATGTGCATAACCATTGGTCTTCTGCAATGTGTTGAATAGTATAAAACCCTGCTGAGTCGTAATGATATGTAGGAAATTGTGTCGTACTCGAACCGCCATCACCAAACAAGGTGATCCATGAGCTGGAAGCCAGGGATAAATTATTTACATATAGGTCACCACCATTGCACATATTCAAAACCTCAGGTTCAAAATTTGCCTTGGGGGCGCCAATCTGCAAGAATCCGCTGAGCAAATAAGTGGCCGTATCATCATTGATATCTATAGCAGATATGCTCACGTCAAAAATGCCGGCAGAATCATAGGTGTGAACTGCGGTTCCATTGCCGGAATGCGCAGTGTCGCCATCTCCAAAATCAAAAATCACTAAAATCAAACTATCTTCAGGATGATTAAACTGAATCGTAGCTGGAGAACAATGCACAAAAGCCGAAGACATTGGCGGATACCAAGTTGACGGATCATTGCTTGCCGGCATCGGAATGTTTCCTGAATAACTCGCCAAACAACTGTCTAAGTAAATAGCGTTCAGATCCAAAACCTGCGAGGAACAACCACCTGCTGAAGTAGCAATGTGCTTGACATGATGTGGAAAATAAGGATTGATCTCAGCCACAAATGAGGAGTCATAAAACGTGTCGTTACCGATTTCCCAGTACCAGTTTTCGGCTGAAGAAAGCGAATAAAACTGAACCTGAGTGTTGGCACAATCCAAAACATCAAAACCATAGTCGGCTTCTTGTGATTCAATGGTAACGATGGTATGCGTGTCAATCGAAACATCACAACCGTGAATATTCTGAGCTTGCATGGAGACAACATAGGTTCCTGGTACTGAAAACGTATGGGATACGATATTTCCAGAATCCGCGCTTCCATCCCCAAATACCCATGAAAAGTTGGTGTCAGCCAATACATTACCATCAAAGGTCACCTGTGTGGAATTGCAAGACTCAATAGTGGATGGTGAATTCCATTCAAGTTTGCTTTCAACAATTTTGACGACTTCCGGGTAAACGGTAGTATCGGTGCAACCATGTTCCGATTGGCCGACAAAAACCAAATCGTAAACGCCAATCTCGTCCAGTTGAAATTGCGCAATCTCGCTTGAAGAAGAATCTCCATTCATCACCCATAATGCCGACTGAAGATATGGATTGAAGTGTTCAGCTAAAAAAGTAAGTTCAGAGCAACTCGAAACTTCTGAAAAATCATTCAAACTTTGTCCTGTTTCTATCCGAACTGCATTAGGTATTTCCCATGTGCTTTCGCAGCCGTTGCTCATTTCAGCCTCCACTGAAAAACCATAATTACCCGGTTCATTCACAAAAAATTGAACCGAATCACCTGATTGCTGCTGTGCGTTAAAAGTCCAATTTACATTATAAAGGCTATCCGCGTCAAATGTGAACTCAATGGTTCCTGAGTCACACAAAACACTATCTGAAATAATGACATCAAAATCCGGTACTGGAAGGGCCTCTATCGAATCGGAGGTAATAATATAAGCACAACCTACATTGTCTGTAAATCGAGCTTCGACTTCATATTTCCCTTCTTGTGTAATGATGGTTGAAATACTGTCTCCTGATAAGTTTTCAAAAGGCGTTGTCCAATTAAAAACACCTTGAGTGCTGGATGAAGCGGAAAGTTGAACGGTGTATGGCGCACAACCCAAAGTATCGTCCGTTTCAATACTTAGTGATGGTAGTTCATTCACCCAAACCGCATGGCTCGAAAAAGCCGTGCAACCGACTTCATTTGTTGCGTCCAACGAAATCGTATGAGTGCCCGTTTGTGAAAAGGATAGAAAAAATGAAGAAGAATTGGAATGTGGAACATTATCTACCTTCCAGGAGTAAGCAGAACCACTGGAAAGACTGCTTACCTGCAGGGTGTCATAAGGATTACAAACCAAGGAATCTGAAATCGAAAATGCAGCGCTTGGTTTGGGAGAAACATAAACAGTTTTAGCGGTTCCAAATGATGCACAACCTTCCCCGTTGGTTTCTTCTACGTTTACAGAATAAAGACCTGGTTGAGTGAAAACATGAATGGCAGTGCTTGTGGTAGCTGTGTTTCCATCTCCAAATGTCCAGTAGTATGCTGATGAGCTATTAGCCTGCTGTATTGCGGCAGAAAGCGTGTCACCCAAACAAAATGTATCCTGATTTAAATAAAACTCAGGTGCAGGGTCTGCATAAACGGTAACCGCATTATTCAGGGTAAAGGTTTCGTTGTTTCCATTAGAAGTCGTAGCTGTTACCGTAACCCCATAAACACCGTTTTGAGCAAACAATGCACTGGGTTGAGCTATGGAAGCCGACATTCCGTTGCCAAACGACCATTGAAAACTTGCATAACTACCACTAATACTAAACGATGTAGTGTGAGGAGCGCAACCCGTAGCACTTGAAACGGTAATCTGGGCTTTGGCTTGACTGTTACCCAGCAGCAGTGCTATCGAAAACAGCACCATTCCAAAAAGTAACCGAAGCTTATTCATTGGATGCAATCATTACAGTACCGGTTTTACGATAAGTTCCTAACTCAAAGCCCTCAGCAATGATCTCATAGGTATAAACACCTATTGGTGCTTTCGTTCCTGCCACGAAACCATCCCATCCATGCTCAATGTCATTGCTTTTAAACATGGGTTTTCCAAATCGATCATAAACCACCATTTGAAAATCATCAACGCCCTCGCCTTTTGCTTTAAAAACATCGTTTACACCATCATTATTTGGACTAAAAGCATTGGGCACAAAAAGATTGAGCGGGCGGTTAACCTCAACCGTATTCGAATAAAAGTCTTTCATTCCAGAAGCACTTGCTTTTATTCTAAATGCCAATTGGTCTTGCGCCATACCCGTTGATACAACGAGTATAAAGATCACTGTAAACCAGTGTGCATTTAGTTTTATATTGGTGAGGATGGTTTTCATGGGTAGTGCTCGAATCTGTTATTTTATCAACAGCATTCCTGATCAAAAACGATTAGTGTGCTGCAGCAGTAAACCCTATGCAGCGTTTAACACCATTACCATGACCAGTTGGAACGTCCATCACTGACTCTATTTGGTATTGACGCTTTAGCAAGTTGATGATTACTTCACTGATCAATGCATCGTTGGTTTCCTGATTGACCTTTCCATGTTTGTCCAATCTGAATAAAAATTCTTTAACCACTTTAACCTCTCCATCCGAAACCACATAGATCATGGTGGACATAGGTTCTGTTGTTTTGAACTCACGCTTCAGCTCTATTGATCGAGCCTGGCTTTTAAATTCATTGTTGCCTATGTTTTTGGAAGCAGGCACATTAATTGAAGTACTAATTAGGATTGCGGTAGCGATAATGATTGATTTCATTTTTATTTGTTTTACAGCACAAGGTTAGGCTGAAAACAATGATCTAAAAAGCAATCACTTCCACACGTGTGAAGAAGCTTTCCTAAATTCAAAAACTACTCAAAATCATTCTTCCATCTCGTTGGGAAAGAATATGGACACTTTGGTTCCGTTCGCATTACCATTTGTGTCATAAAGGTCATCAATAATCACCTCAAATGCCGTTGAGTTATAGACAGTATTCAATAATTCAATGCGTTGTTGGCTAATGCTCATAGCTCTCGAAACATGAGCTTCTCCAATCCGAAGCTTTCTCTTTTTAAGAGCCTTTTCCCGACCAACTCCATTGTCAAGTAGTTGAATACACATGCGGTTATTTTTCTCGAACAAAGAGATGGATACTTCGCCTTTTCTTTCTGTAAGTTGCGCTAATCCATGAACGACTGTGTTTTCCAAATACGGCTGAATCAGCATGGGTGGCACATAAACATTCTCGAGAAACAAATCATCATCTACTTTAAACTGATAGCAGAACTTACCTTCAAACCGAAACTTCTCAATATCAAGATAATTTTTTAAAAAGCTCTGTTCCTCATTCCAGGAAATCAACTTTTTACGTGAGTTTTCCAGCACTTGCCGCATCAGTGTGGCAAAAGAGCTGATGAAATTCAAGCTGGTTTCCATTTGATTGTGCAATATGGAATGTTGAATGCTTGAAAGTGCGTTGAAGATAAAATGCGGATTCATTTGAGCACTGAGCAATTGCAACTGTGTGGCTTGA
>JBBDRU010000132.1:0-39346 GCA_040905305.1 Salibacteraceae bacterium
AAATTATCATAATGGTTTGAGCTGTCCAAACAATCCAACCAAATGCATAACCAACGGATTCCTCCACTCCGTAAAGCGCAAGAATGATCATAATGGCCAATGGGTATGCCCCTAAACCGCCTTGCACGGCCACAATTGAAATGCCGCCTAAAACAAATGAGGCCAGCATGCCGCCTATGGGTACAGCGTCCGTTTCCGGTAAGCTTTTAAAGGTGAGCACAAACATGAGCACATAAGAACCCCAAATCAAGAACGTGTGTAGGTAAAACCCAACCTGACCCTCCATTCGCTTAAGGGTTTTGAATCCATCCAGCAAGCCACTCACTTTATCTCTAATAGTCAGCGCAAAGGCATTTGTGGAGCGTTGAATGAACTTCCAAATGACATAGAAAAGTGCAATTCCAACAATTGCTACCACACCTAAGATCACAAAAGTTTGGGTTTGCTCTAAAATTGGCCCGAAAGATTCGTAAAGAAAATCCTCAAGGATGCCAAACTGCAATACGATGGCCAATAGTGTGATTAACATCAAAATGACAGCATCAACTAGTCGTTCTGCAAGCACGGTTCCAAATAATTTTTCAAAGGGATGCTTTTGCGTCTTTGCCAGGACAGCACAACGGGTAACTTCTCCAAGCCTGGGGAATGCCAGGTTGGCCAAATACCCGATCATCACTGCCGCGAAGCGGTTTGGTAAATCAATGTTTATGTTTAACGACTCTAATGGATACCTCCAACGATAAGCCCTAAAAATATGGCTCAATACTGCCACACCTGTGGAAGCGGCTATCCACCAATAATTAGCTTCTTTGATTGAGTTGACTACGTTCGCTTTGTCTTCTTCCGTAAGGTCTTTATAGATAAACCAGATCAGGAAAAAACCTAACGCCAGTGAGAATAGCACTTGAAGCGCAGATTTCAGTCTTTTATTCAAGATGCTATTGTGTTGGTTTTTTCATCAGGAAAAATCACCCATGGCTTAAACGTTTTTGCTTGCTCAAAGTCCATTTGGGCATAAGAAATAATTATGATGATATCACCAACCATCACTTTGCGAGCTGCCGGACCATTCAAGCTGATCGTTCCAGTATTCTTTTTACCCGTAATTACATAGGTTTCAAATCGCTCTCCATTGTTAATATTGACGATTTGAACTTTTTCACCTTCGATTAAATTAGCGGCTTCCATTAGCGCCTGGTCTATTTCAACGCTTCCGATATAGTCAAGATGCCCATTAGTTACCCGCACACGATGTATCTTCGATTTTAGAACCTCTACTTTCATTGCGCGGCAAAAATAGCAATTAATGAAGGGTTAAAATACAATACACTACACACAAAAAACATTAAAGTATGGGCTTTAAGCAAGAAATATATGTCGCAGCAGACAACATTGTCATAAACCCGAAAAATGAAGTATTGTTAATATGTCGCAAAAACGATCCATTTAAGGATAAATGGGCATTTCCGGGTGGCTTTGTTGAAAAAGAGGAAGAATTAAATCAGGCTGCGGTGCGCGAATTAAACGAAGAAACGGGTTTGAATATTGACGCTTCAGAGGCTAAGCTGGTAAAAACTATTGGAACCGTTGGCCGTGACCCCCGATTCAGAACGGTGAGTGTAGTCTTTTTAATTCATTTAAATGAAGAGGCAGATGTTGTTGGAGCAGATGATGCTGCAGAGGCGCGCTGGTTTGATCTGAATAGTCTGCCGCTGTTGGCGTTTGACCATTCTAAAATTTTGGAAACCGTGCTCGCTGATGAGGTGTTTGATAAATCTTCAACTACGGAGACCGAGTAAGTTGAATTGGCGTAATCTGAATGGTTAGTAAACCACTTTTACAATGGTGCGCTCACCGCAGTCAGAGCAGTCTGTGCCAACCGAACAGAAATCTGAAGTAGAATCGAAAGACCCGTCATCACAATCTCCGTCATTGGAGAAAACACAAGTGTCCTCACAAAACACATTTGTCAAAAGGTCTAACTCCTTAGGCTCCAAATCTTCTTCCTTTTGGCAGGACATAAGAAATGTCACCAAAACAAAAACAAGACTATGTAAGTGTATCTTCTTCATTTGCAAAGGCAAATATCCATCAATAATTTGATCAAAGCGGAGTTGTTTTATGCTTTAAAGAAAACCTCGGTTGAGATCATAATTTATTGCCCTTAGCAAACCTCACATTTTGCTGCTGCAGTTCTTTTCTATCCATTTTAAATTCCAGCCCCACTTGTGACGCCCCAGAATTTGTAACGAATTGTTCACCCGCATATTCAACAACACCTTTTCCATTGTTCCATACTTTTGCATGAAGGTTAAATGTTGTTCCTGATCTATCCATTCCGAAGACTAAGTATTTTGAATCGTCAGGCTCAAACGAAACCGCAATATGTTGCTTGTCTATTATTGAAACCACTTTCCCTGGGGTTTTGGCCGGAATAATAACCTGCTCAATTTCTTTCCCTGCTTCAACCTTCAACGCTCCTTTTTGTGCAGACCGCTCATTCTTTCCTTCTTCTATTCGCGTGAGCACAATGTCCTTTGTATTGTAAAACTGGATGTGCTTCATAAATTCGGGAGTGATGTGGTGTTCCTCAATTGCTTGCTGGGTCAGCAACTGACGCTGACTACAAGATTGAAGAGCCATTAGAATAATCAGTCCTGAAATAAATATCTTTACGTTCATGGTCAATGATTTTTCACTGTATTTACCAATTTTTATACCACATCAGGTATAAAGTAAATTGCAACCTCTTAAATCGCTATTGTCCATTCGACCCTCAATGGTAAAGCTGCCGTTTTGATTTACCATACCGATGTCTTTGGTTTGAATAAAGCTGCAACTGTAATAATTGGCTAAGTCAATAAAAGCCAGTAGGCCGCGCGAACCTTTGGGAAGAATTGTAAGTGGATCGCTTACATCTGTGGCGTAAGCCAACATCCATTCGGGCGGATGGAACCATTTACCATCACTTGAATAAGCTTGAGAAAGCAATTCGGTCATTCCATATTCTGAGTGAATCTCAGAATTAGGGAACCCCCGATTAATGCGTCTGTGTAATGTTGCCCTGATCAACTCCTCTCTCCTACCTTTCATTCCTCCGGTTTCCATAATGATCAGCTCAGGAAAATCAATATGGTGCTCCTCTGCAAAATCAAGCAATGCATAACTCACACCGATCAGCATAGTTTTTCGTTTTTGAGCTTTGAGTTGCTGAAGTTGGTTGTTGAGTTCTTCCGGTTGATGCAAAACAAATGAAGAATCTGGATGCGCAAGTTCAATAAAACAATCGACCATATAGACCAACGAAGAGTCTCCATTTTCAACGTAGGAAGGCAGCAAGGCAAGAATTGTCCAATCTGATATTGCGCCATACTGTGCCTCAAAATGATGCCTTGTCACTCGTCTGTAAAGTTCAGCATCATAAACGGCATGCTTTGAACGCCTCGCTTGTGTTGTGCCGCTGCTCATAAAAACTAAATCTGCCTCCTTTTGTTGGTTCAGGTTGTAATGTTTAAACGCTTCAACGGGCAGAAAAGGCGGTTTGAATCCCATTCCTTTCAATTGCTGCACGAAATCACGATAAACCGTGTTATGATTCAATTGCGATTCAAAAACTTCGTTTACCAATTGATTTTCACCGTAAACTTTTTTGAAGCTCAGGATTTGGTTCACTATTTGTAATTTCGAAGGCAATGCGTAATCAGTTGTTTTATAAAGTTTGGTCAAAGTTAGCAGCTCTTTCCTTGATGGCATGGATTGCTATCGGTTGCGAGAAATTAAATTGTGAGGAGGAAGCTCCAAAGCTAGAGCATGATACCTTGCGCTTGAATGACGCTCGTGATTCACTAATTTTTAGGCTTTCATTTGAAGATTGTCAGGGAGATATTGGTCATATTGGCAAAATAGACTCAAATACTACACAATCTGTGCGCACCTTTATGTATGAACTCATCAATGGAGTTTGGCAGCGTTGGTATCCTCTGAACTTAAGTGATACCGTTGGTTTTTTTGCGGTGATTCCGGGATCAAATAAAAACAGAGAAGGTTGGTTGCTAAAGGGTATCATTGAGCAAAAATTTGGTTTGGCCAATCTGAAGCAAAACAGTGACACCATACGTTTTGAGACCTATATTTTTGATAAGGCAAACCACAAGAGTAACACGGTAACCAGTCCTCGTTTTATTTTCCCGCCCAGCTAGTTAAGTGCTAAACTTCGATTAAATTTAACGTTAACATAATACAACTGCTTTCACTAGCTCCAATTAAGAAATTGTTCTTTGCAACAGCAATACAGCGCCTAGAATAACAACCATGACCCTCGTAACAAAGCCTGCAGGTTCTGCTCATCGTTCGTTTCGCCAAAGGTTGAAGGGTAAAACAGTTATTCTCAATGCGTTGGCGGAGCTTTTTGCTTCGATGATTTTTTCTCTGCTATATTTCATCTTCATTAGTCGATACTTAGACGCAAGTTTTGCTACGGATTATGTTATGCTATCCTTTTCAATAGGGTTGGCCTTTTTTGCAGCCATCTACATACCTTTCCACACATACCGCATTCACATCATTCCGTTTATCACTTTTTTTGTTGCATTAAGAAAGCAAAACTTCTCGCTGCTGTTGCATAAAATCCCTGCGCAAATGTTAGGTACTATTCTAGGTGTTTCCGTATTTAATGCCATCAATTCCCAAACAAAAAACATTGCCATTGAAAACCTGCAAATGATGTCACAGTTGGATCCAGGTTTATTAATTTTCATCAATGCTTTAGTCGCAGCTTTGCTGTGCTATGGATTTTACACGATAAGGGTATTGTTTAAGGCCAAACAATTATCTGGAACCATTAATTTGAGTCTCTTTTATGTTGTGCTTTTCGCAACTACCTCCTATTTCTCGAGCGTTTCCTCACTAAACCCTTTTGGATATCTATTTTATGACTTGCTTGGAGGTCAAACCATCAGAACAACAGATTTTCTATTTCTCTTTTTAAACCATTTTGCAGCACCACTTATTAGTGTTGTTTTGCTCTATTTTTATGTGCGGCCAAAGCCGATCCCCTATAAAAAACAACTGCAGGAATGAGCAAGATAAGTTTAGCTTCTCAGATTATTGGTGAAAAACGCTATGAGTCATTATTACTGTTTGGCCTGCAAGAACGAACGTTTCTTAGGCTTCTCGCAGTATTCGTAGTTATAGCAGCTGTTTTTTATCCTTATCCACGCATTGCGATGTGGATTGGTTTTATGCTGGCTGGATACTCCGCTATAGCTAATGACTCCATTCAGACTATTGGCACCTTTATTTCCTCGAACAGTGATCAAAAATGGTGGATGTTATGGCTTTGGATCGGAGGAATTTTTGTGGCCACGGTTTTCTACAGTTGGTATGTTTATGATGGCGATGTATCCTTTCAGCGGCTAACCTCAAAGGGGTTTTCTGAAAGTCCAAAAGAATTTCACTTTTTACAAATAATTGCACCCGTTATATTGCTTTTTATAACCCGGCTCCGAATGCCTGTTTCCACTACATTTATGCTGCTCAGCTGTTTTAGCGCAGATGCTTCTGGGATATTAGGGGTTACTCAGAAAAGCCTTTTAGGCTACCTTATCGCTTTTACCATGGCTACTTTGGTTTGGTATTTCATGGCGGGTGTCATCAACAAAATAACTGCGGGCAAACCCCATAAACTATGGCGTGTTGCACAATGGATTATCAGTGGTTGGCTCTGGAGCATGTGGATTACACATGATGCGGCCAATATTGCCATTTTCCTGAACAGAAGCTTAACGCTACTCGACTTTGTTCTATTCGCTTCTTTTATCTTTTTCGGTTTGGGCGTATTGTTTTACCTGAGAGGAGATAAAATTCAAAGTATCATCACTGAAAAGTCACAAATAGTAGATGTTAGATCGGCCAGTATCATTGATTTGGTGTACGCTACTGTGCTGTTTATCTTTAAAGAGTGGAGTAATATCCCGATGAGCACAACGTGGATTTTCCTTGGCTTGTTGGGCGGAAGAGAGCTGGCCATGCAGCTATCAAGGCATTCTGAAACCAATAGAACTATGTTTGCTACAATCAGAATGATCGTTAGAGATGTTGCTTATGCAACGTTGGGTTTGATCATTTCCGTAATTCTCGCCATAGCTGTGAACGTAAACATTCAGCACGAAATAAAAGAATACATGGGATGGTAGTTCAATTAATTGTTGAATAATCAAAAACGTGACCAGATAACACCTTGCAAATGGAATTTACATTAATAGATGGATTAAGAGTGATTGGTGCGCTGGGTCTTTTCATTTATGGCATTAAGATCATGAGTGAAAGCATTCAAAAGTCCTTTGGGTCTTTATTGAAGAATTTGATAAACATCATGACCAAGAACAGGTTCACTGGGATTCTTGCAGGATTTATCATTACTTCTCTGGTCTTTTCTTCTTCAGCCACCACTGTTATGGCTGTGAGTTTTGTGAACATTGGCTTGATCTCTCTTGCCGAATCGGTGAGTATAATGCTCGGTGCAAACATCGGCACCACCATCATCACCTGGCTTGTTTCAGTGTTTGGGTTTAATGCCAATTTTTCTACGATTTATCTGATCATTTTTGCCCTCGGCACTCCTCTAATCTTTTCCGGAAAACAACATTTAAAATATTTTGGAGGCTTTGTTTTTGGTGTGGCTTTATTGTTCCTCGGACTTTCAGAGTTATTGAACACCGTTCCCAACTTTCAAAATAGTCAATACCTTGTTGATTTTTACGAGCAAAGTGTTCCCTTAGGTTTCTTCACCAATATATTCTTTGTGTTGATTGGGGCGATGCTTGCAGTGATCATTCAATCTTCAAGCGCATCTATAGTGTTCACCCAGGTGCTTTGCTTCAGTAATATTATTCCGTTTGAAGTGGCTATCCCTATGGTGCTCGGTCAGAATTTTGGAAGAACCATCAATACTGAAATGGCCAGTATCTCAGGAAATGTTTTCGCAAAGCGTTCTGCACGTATTCACTCGCTGGTAAATATTTTAGGGTTGATTTGGATGACCATAGCCTTAGTGTTTATACCGATTAATGATGGCCTCGATTATATCATGGTAAATCTATTTGGCATGGCATCGGTTTACGAATCTATAAGCGCCCCGATTGGGATTGCTTTATTTCACACGCTATACAACATCATGAACGTAAGCCTCATGGTTTGGTTTATTCCGCAACTCGTAAGGCTGGCCACCAATACCATTAAGTCACGTGGTGAAACAGATGAGGCCTTTAGACTTGAGCGCATAAGTGTTGGCATCATGTCAACTCCAGAGATGTCCATCATAGAAGCTCAAAAAGAAGTTGCAAAATTTGGTGAACTGGTCAAAAGAATGAACACTTTTACTCAGAGCTTGCTCACTGGGAGAAACATGAATAACATCCAATCAACCATTCAAAAAGTAAAGAAATACGAGATCATTACAGATAAGATTGAGCGGGATGTTGCCGATTACCTTGCCTCTATTTCTCAAGGAGAAATGAGCGAAAACACTAGTATAAGAATCAGAGGAATGCTCAGTATAATTGGAGATCTGGAGCGTATTGGAGACATTTACTATCAAATTTCCAAGATTTTAGAAAGAAAGGTTCAAAACAAAATATGGTTCACTCCAGAACAAAGACAGAATATAATGGAAATGTTAGCCATTCTGGAAGAGGCGCTGGACATCATGTGCAAAAACCTGGACAAAAACTATTCAGAGGTTTCAAAAACCGAGGCTCTTGCAAAAGAACAACAGTTGAATGCTTTTCGAAAAAAGATAAGAAAGGCACATTTCAAAAATGTAGAGAAGGGCGAATACGATTTTAAAACAGCCACGGTCTATAGTGATTTATTCAACTATCTGGAAAAAGTGGGTGATCACGTGATCAACGTAACGGAAGGGGTTATGGGTGAAATTTAACTCCCTTATCTAAAATTGATCTGTGCCTGCAACCTAAGCAGATTTCCCGTTTGAAAATTATCCTGATTCTGAAAATCTTCATATCGTCTTCTTGAAATGGTATAAATGGCCACCAGCTCAAATTGCTTTACAGGAGACCATTCCACTCCAATTTCCAAGTCTCGCACAGTATAACTTCTTGCATCTCTTTCGTGCTTTTTACCTCCCTGATAATACTGATACTTAATAAATGGCATAAGAAACTGATTTTCTAACGGTACATTAAACATGGTTTGGATATAACCTCCTTTTAAATCCTGTACCTCAATTGAATCGGTAAATTTGTTAAACTCTGGGCCTTTGCCTACGTTATATTCGGCCTGAAAACCGAAGGGTTTTGGATAGAGCACAAACGAACCTGCAACGCGTTGATCGAGGTAATTACGATCATGAGTTAGTTTTACTCCAGGACTTATTTCGTTGTCACGCATTACATACTTCCCTGTATATGCCTGAACACCAGCTTCAATGACCTGATTCTTCAGTTCAAAAGGAAATGTAAGCCGAGAAACCACGTGCGGTTCATCATTCAGCTCAGGGCTATTTGCGGTTTGACCATTATATACTCCTAACCCAAAGACTCCATAATCTCCGGAGCCCTTCAAGCCAGAGCTGACCAACTCTCTAAAAAGCTCTCGTTTCGCTTTAGGTGCAAAATAAAAAAACACTCCCAAATCACGTTCATTTGCAATAGCACTATTTAATGGATCGTTTCGGTCAAGTGCTAATCGATTTTGGCTCGATTGCATGTTTTCAAAACCATACGGAATCTTACTCTGCCCCACACGAAAACGAAAAGTATTATTCTGATCTAACCCAATATCAAAATATGCATCCCTCAACTGCACAAAGTGCAATCGGTCTGATCTTGGGCTGCTTGCAAAATCGGGTTGAATGTAGAAATAAACTTTTTTGCTAATCTGGCCATAAAAGATGACACGGGTTCTTCTAATAAAAAAACCTCCGTCTCCTCCCCAGGATTTATCGCACTGTTCACAACCGAGGTTTTCATTTGTTTCAAGTAATCTGTTGTATCGAACTTGAGCATATCCTCTGATCGAAAAATTATCATACCATTTATTAGCCATCACCGGATTGGTCGGAATCGAAGTTCCCAGACTAAATAAACTATCTTTTTGTGCATGGAGTTGACTTTGACAGAAAAAAAGAAAAAGTATAAAATACAACGGGGCTGAAAAATGTTGTTTCATGGTGGTTTTAACAAAAGGTTTTACCGATTCATTTTGGCTGCAAAGATTTTCAGACCGCTCAATTATGAAACCTTTAATTAATGCTTATAACCTTTTGATAACATTGATTTTTATTTCTAATCATTTAGCCTGCATAGCTATGTCATTTTTACCTATTGTTTATCAATATTTTAGACACCTTCTTAATATTAGCTTAACATTAACATTGACCAACATCAACATTAGCTTAATGTTAATTTTTTTCAAGCCAATCTTTACTCAATGTAAAGACCCCCGACAAATTCATCTTCTGCGAGGTGTTTTAGGCACATAAATTTTGCTTTCCAACATCGGTTTTCTGCTAGTTATGCTGGCAAAGATTTCATCAGTACATTTTCAGATTCCTCTCTCATCATATTCCGATTTACTATCTCGTTATATGACATGCAAACCAAAACCGAGCTAAACATTACTTTTACGCCTTTCAAAAATGGAACGATGCCAAAATTTCACTCATTAGCCGTTAGCGATGTTAGAAAAGAAACGGAAGACACAGTTTCTGTAGCCTTTGAGGTGCCCGCTGAGCTTAAGGAACAGTATAAATTCATTCAAGGCCAATACCTTACATTCAAGCTAAACATTGGTGGCGAAGAGATAAGAAGGAGTTACTCCATCTGCACCAGTCCGCTTGATAACGAACTTCGCGTGGCGATCAAAAAAGTTGAAGGTGGCCGATTTTCAACCTTTGCGAATGAAACCCTGAAGGTTGGAGATGAGTTAGAAGTGATGACTCCATTGGGGCGCTTTTACACGAAGCTTAACCCCGAAAACGAAAACCACTACGTTGCATTTGTTGCCGGAAGTGGCATAACCCCTGTTATGTCTCACATGCGCACAATTTTGGAAGTGGAGCCTAAAAGTGTTTTTACGCTCATCTATGGAAACAAATCATCTAGCACCATCATTTTTAAAGAAGACATTGATGACTTGAAGAATGAATATATGGAACGATTGAGGGTCTTCCATGTGCTCAGCCGCGAACAGAATGAAGTCCCCCTTCTTTTTGGACGCATCGATCAGGAAAAGTGCAAACTGTTTTTGAAATATTTTATCGATCCCCAAAGCATTGACGAAGTTTTTATTTGTGGGCCAGCCCCAATGATTGATAGTGTAAGAACCGAATTGAATGCGGCAAATATCGACCGCAAAAAGATCCACTTTGAACTCTTCGCTTCACCTCAGCAATTGGCAGACAACCAAAATAAAAAAACCGTCAAACGAGAGAAAAAAGATGGGTTTCAGGCAAAAGTTAGCGTTATCCTCGATGGCATCACCACTGAATTCACTATGAATTCAGAAGATGACAATATTCTAGACGCTGCATTGAAAAACGGGGCAGACCTTCCTTTTGCTTGCAAGGGAGGCGTTTGCGCCACTTGCAGGGCTAAACTAGAAAAGGGAAAAGTAGAGATGGACGTAAATTATTCCCTCGAGCCCGATGAACTAAAACGAGGCTTTATTCTTACGTGCCAATCGCATCCAACCTCAGAATCTGTTGTGGTAAATTTTGATGAGGCATAAGTCTTATCACTTTCTGATATAAAAGCTTGAATTTTTGATTCGCACGGTGTTTAATTAAGCAATCCTAGCCATATTTGCGCAAAGCAATAAAGCATGAGTGACACGCGTATTTTAGTAATAGGAGCCTGCGGGCAGGTAGGAACAGAGTTGGTAGAAGAATTGGCTTCCACGTTTGGCAATGAAGCCATAATCGCCTCAGATATAAGAGACCAAGCCCAGTTTGATGTTGAATACATTAAATTAGATGTGTTAGATCGGAAAAAAGTACGCGAGACCATTGTATCAAAAAAAATTACAGACGTGTATCATCTGGCGGCTTTACTCTCTGCCACCGCAGAGCAAAACCCAGAGTTTGGATGGAAATTAAACATGGACGGCTTGTTCTCGATTCTCGATTTGGGGAAGGAAGGAATTCTGAAGAAAATATTTTGGCCTAGTTCAATTGCCGTGTTTGGACCAACCACACCCCGCCAAAACACACCTCAACAAACCATTATAGAACCAACAACCGTTTATGGTATTTCAAAATTTGCAGGAGAGCGTTGGTGCCAATATTACTACGATCGTTGGGGAGTAGATGTACGCAGTGTGCGTTATCCAGGGTTAATTGGGTACAAATCGTTGCCCGGTGGTGGCACAACAGATTATGCCGTTGATATTTTTCATCAAGCGTTAAAATACGGGAGCTACGAGTGTTTTCTCAACTCAACTACTGACCTGCCCATGATGTATATGAGCGATGCTGTTAAAGCAACGCTGGATATCATGGCAGCTCCTTCTGATGCGATTAAGATCAGATCGAGTTATAACATATCAGCCATGAGTTTCAGCCCCGAGCAGATCGCAGAAGAAATCAAAAAGCACCTACCGGAATTTAAAATCTCGTACGAACCTGATTTTCGACAGGAAATAGCAGAAAACTGGCCAGGATCAATCAATGACGATCAAGCGCGCAAAGACTGGAATTGGAAGCATAGCTTCAATTTAGAGGATTTAGTCAGTGACATGCTTCAAAACCTTCGCACACGAATGAACGTATCAGCATAACATTAAGAGCCCCGCAATGCATCAAAGAACGATTGAAGTCTTAGAAATAAGTTTATCTTTTCGGCCGATTTTGAAGATTAAATCATCCATGAAAATACTTTTTTTAATAATCACACTTTTCGTTTCAGGTAGCATTTATGCTCAAAACCAAACGAACGAAGCAGGGCGAAAAATTGGATATTGGAAAATTACCGGAGCAGATAAGTCCACGCCCGGTTATTCAGATGATGCGATCGTTGAAGAAGGGGAGTTTATGGAAGGGCGTAAAGTTGGCGTTTGGAAGGCCTACTATCCTTCTGGTGAGTTAAAAAGCGAAATCACGTATGATAATGGGCGCCCAAAAGGACCATATACCACCTACTATAACAACGGACAGATTGAAGAAAAAGGAAATTGGAGCCTGAATAAGAATCAGGGAAAATTTACCCGTTATTATGAAAACGGCCAGGTGCAACAAGACTTCACTTTCGATGACTCCGGCAAAAGAAATGGAACCCAAAAGTACTTCCATGAAAATGGTCAACTGATGATGGAAGGAAGCTGGAATGGTGGCAAAGAAGACGGAGAGATAAAAGAATATTTCGCCAATGGAGATCTCAAGTCCGTCCGTGTCTTTAACGGTGGCAGAATGGATGCATCGAAATCTACATTTAATAAACCCAGTAAACCTGAAGTAGCGGCTACCAAACAACCGGAGCCTGTTAAAGATGAAAACAACAAAGTCAAAACGACCAGATCCATTCAAACCGCAGAGGCTAAACCTAATATTGGCAATTTTGATGGGAATGGGCAGCACACGCTCTACAACAAAAACCGTCAAATTTCGCAAAAAGGTATTTTCAAAGACGGCAGGTTAATGGACGGGAAGGTTTACCGGTACACCCGAGATGGTATTTTGACAAAAGTGGAAGTTTACCAAAACGGTTCATATGTTGGTGATGGTGTTATCACCGATGACATGAAATAATACAACAGCACAGCGCCTAAGGTTTTGGCTCCTCAATCTTGATGGCATATTTATCGTCAAAACCATTCACTATTCCTATCGATTTGCAGCTGCGCACCCGTTATATTTGCGGGCGAATTGCACGACATGGAAAATCAATTGCACATTTACAATACGCTTTCGGGAAAGAAGGAGCTTTTCGAACCCTTAAACCCGCCTTTTGTTGGGCTTTATGTTTGTGGCCCTACGGTTTATAGCGATGTTCATTTAGGCAATTGCCGAACCTTTATTTCATTTGATTTGATAAACCGCTACTTGCGTCATCTTGGCTATAAGGTGCGTTATGTGCGAAACATTACGGATGCAGGCCACCTTGAAAATGATGCTGATGAGGGAGAAGATAAAATCAGCAAAAGAGCGAGGCTTGAATCGCTGGAGCCGATGGAAATAGTGCAGATTTACACGATCGACTTTCATGACAAAATGCGCATTTTCAATACGCTTTCTCCAGACATAGAGCCCACGGCAACAGGTCACATCATAGAGCAAATTGACATCATCCAAAAAATCCTGGAAAAAGGCTTGGCTTATGAAGTAAATGGCTCGGTATATTTTGACGTTTTAAAATACAATGAAGCTGAGCGATATGGAATGCTCTCAGGTAGAAAAGTGGAGGAATTGCTTTCGGGTTCGCGTGCGTTAGACGGACAAGAAGAAAAACGTAACCCGCTTGATTTTGCACTATGGAAGAAAGCATCTCCATCACACATCATGCGATGGAACTCACCATGGGGTGTTGGTTTTCCCGGTTGGCATCTCGAATGCTCCGTAATGAGCACTAAGTATCTAGGTGATACTTTTGACATTCACGGTGGAGGAATGGATCTAAAATTTCCACACCACGAATGCGAGATTGCGCAAAACCATGCCGCCAACGGCCAACATGCTGTTCGATACTGGCTTCACGGAAACATGCTGACATTTGAAGGCACAAAAATGTCCAAGTCACTGGGTAACTCCATCCTTCCGGATGAGTTATTCACCGGTGAGCATAAACTATTAAGTCGTGGATTTCACCCAATGGTAGTCCGCTTTTTTATGATGCAAGCACATTATGGAAGTACTTTAGATTTTTCAAATGAAGCGCTCGAAGCAGCTGAGAAAGGCTTCCAACGATTGATGGCTAGTTTAAAAATCCTGAGCACACTACCCACATCAGAGCAAAGCGATATAGATGCCGATGCTTATGAGCAGCAGTTTTACGCAGCGATGAACGATGACTTTAACAGTCCGATCCTTATTTCGCATTTGTTTGATTTAGCTAAAAAAATCAACGCAGCAGCGGAAGGTCGGGTAAAGATCAGTGCTGCTGCAAAGGAAAAACTCGAAAAGCTGGTGGATGCATTTGTTTTTGATGTTCTCGGCCTCCAGGCCATTGAAGATTCCGGAGACAGCGCATTGATTAACGGCCTGATGAATGTTATTTTAGATGTAAGGATGCGGGCACGTTCCAACAAAGACTGGGCAACTTCTGATGCTATTCGAGATCAGTTGGCAGCATTGAAAATTGTAGTAAAAGACGGTAAAGAAGGCGCTTCATGGGAAATTGGTCATTAAAAACACCCTTAATCGGTGCGGTTATGTTGGTACTCGCTTCATGCGGGGAAGATAAGTCGAGGAAAATTACCCCTCCACCTTCCAAAGAAGCACCAAAAAATGTGATTGAAATTTTGGATGTGCCTTCTTTTGATCGGGACAGCGCATACGCCTTCGTAGAAAAACAAGTGGCATTTGGCCCGAGGGTTCCAAATACTGAATCTCATAAAGCGTGCGCAGACTGGCTCACAAAAACATTCGAACGATTTGGGTTGAAAACCACTGTTCAGAAAGCAAGCGTAACAGCTTATAACAATGAAAAGCTGAGCATTTTCAACATTATGGGTCAATGGAAGCCCGAATTGCAAAACCGTATATTGCTCTGCGCACATTGGGACACGCGTCCTTATGCAGATCGGGACACTAAAGACCGAAACAAACCAATTGATGGGGCAAATGATGGTGGTAGTGGAGTGGGTGTTTTAATTGAACTTGCCCGGGTAATTGCAATGGACTCATCTCTTCATCATGTAGGGATAGATTTTATCTTGTTTGACGCAGAAGATTATGGCAAACCTCAAACTTCAATGTTTGGAAGTAACTCAAGCAATACCTGGTGTTTAGGTTCTCAATACTGGGCTAAAAACATCCCATTTGAAAACTATCGACCGAGGTATGGAATACTCTTAGACATGGTAGGGGCGCCAAACGCTGTTTTTCCTCGAGAACTTAAATCTGTTGAATATGCCCCCGATGTAGTTGATCAGGTTTGGAATACAGCTCATAGTATGGGCTACAAAGATTATTTCTCAAACGTAAAAGGAAACCCAGTGATTGATGACCACATCTATTTGAATTCCATCGCAAAAATTCCTACAATTGATATTATTCATTACGACATGTTTCGCAATGATTTTGGCAGTTTTCATCATACTCATGATGATAACATGGACGGTATTGATGCCACTACACTGGGTGTAGTTGGTGAAGTTTTATTGCAAGTGTTATATCAAGAAAACAAACCCTCATGAAGCAACTTTTTAGCACCCTCTTATCAATTTCCCTGGCAACCGGATTGATCGCCCAGTGCAACCCTTATTTCGACTACAATGAAGGGGATTATTTTGAGCAAACCGCCTACAATAAAAAAGGTAAGGAGCAGAGCGTTCAACACATCAGCATTAAATCGGTTGAGCAAAAAGGGTCAGAAGTGATCTATTTGGCAGAAGCAACATCCAATCAAGGCAAAGAAGAATTTTCGTTTGACATGGAAATTCTTTGCGAAGATGGCGTGTTGCGCATCAACAGCCAACAACTATTAAATAGCGTCATGCAGCAGGGACAAACCGAAAACCTGCAAATGGACTTCGAAGGCGATCCGGCCGGATATCCTGCTGAAATGACCGTAGGTGATAAACTGGAAAACAACACCTTTAAAATGACGATGAAGGCCGGTGCCGAAGGTTTTTCGATGGATATCATCACCAATATTGAGGTCACCGACCGCAAGGTGGAAAGCAAAGAGAGCATCACAACTCCTGCCGGAACTTTCGACTGCTTAAAAATAACCTACAAAACCACCACAAGCAGTGAAGTAATGGGAATGAACAACACGCAAACATCAAGCGGTGCAGACTACATTGCACCGCGCCACGGTGTTATAAAATCAGAAAGCTTTGATGAAAAAGGGAAGCTTTCCAGTTACTCCCTGCTCACAAAAATGAGTCATTGATTGAACGTATAACGTTGAATTGCCGTGCCGCTCTGATTGCATTGTGTTGCTTTTGGGGTGCCGCAACCGCCCAAAACCCCGACATTGATGCGCTGCAAGCGATACACGTGCATCGCAACAAGACGCTCGATAAACCCTTTTATTTTTTAGACCAGTCTGCAGCTCCCTTAAGTGTTGCCGCCCCCATTGCACTAAGTGGAATTGGCTTTCTGATGAAGGACACTTCACTGGTTTATAAAAGTGCGTTCATCGTTGAAAGCATGGCTGTTTCTGCGTTCATCACTTTGGCAATGAAGCACAGTATAAAACGTCCGCGACCGTTTGAGCGCTATCCATTCATCGAAAAACCTTTCGGTGAATTTTCTCCCTCTTTTCCATCCGGCCACACTTCCAACATCTTTGCCTCAGCCACATCCATTTCTATGGCATTTCCAAAATGGTATGTCGGTGTTCCTGCTTTTATATGGGCCGGAGGTGTGGGTTATTCGCGGTTGCATTCGGGGCAACATTATCCCAGCGATGTGCTTGTTGGTGCTGCTGTTGGAGCAGGTTCGGCATGGCTTTCGGCAAAACTCAATGAGTGGATCTTTTCAACCCGAAAGCATCCGAAGGATTATTGAACAAAAGATTGATTTCTACTCAAATGTTTGGACAGGTTTAATGTGATTCTTAGCAGATAATTCTTGTTTTAAGTGGTTATTGCATGATCCGATATTCTGCTGATTGAAAAAGTGTTGAGTTCAAAAAACTGTCATCCATCTAGCGAATAACTTAACCCAACACTCATTCCTCGTGTAACAAGTCTCGCTCGACTATTTGTGATATAAAGTGCAGAATGAATTACCCCTAAGTCGATTTTCAAACGATCAGAAACTGGAAACACATATCCAGCCGCCACTTGACTGCCCCAATGGTGGTTTTGCAAAACAGCTTTGTCAGTTGACACTAATTCACCATCTCGCAAAAATCGTCTAAATACAAAATGGTTTAAACCAGCTCCCACTTTAGCGTAAAAACCTTTGAACGAATAACCAAGAGATAGTGGGAAACCAACAAAGAAATATTGTTCTTTTACAAGAACAGTTTTTTCGTATTGTCCTTCTGAATTGATATAGTCAAAATCAAATCGTAATCCACGCTCCTGAAAATTGATGCCGAATTCTGCAAATAAGCCTTTGTATAATTCTTTCTGCACAAAAAGTTCAGTTCCAGGGAGCACAAGAAATAATTTATCTTCCGGTACGCATCTGGGACAATTAGCGAGACCGCTGAATGTTTTGAAACCCAATAAAGCGGGGCTTTGACCAAACCCAAAACAGGGTAAAAGGCTAAAACACATGAAGATTAAACTTTTAAACGCGAGGTTCATTCATTTTCGGCTTATAACTTTTGTCAATTTTTTGAAATAATTAAAAACTCATGTGAAGTTCCATATTGATTACTGAATTTTAAAAAATAAAGGCCATCAGCCATCTCAAACTGGACTAATGATGTGGTTGCTTCAAGCACAGTTATCATCTTCACTTGACGACCTTCAACATTATAAATATATATATTTCCTTCTTGGTCAGTAAGGTTTTCAATCATTACGTTACCGCCACTAGGATTTGGATAAACCATAAACAATTCTGATTCGGCTTGTTCAGCATTTGATTTTTCGAAACCCTCGGAGTCTAAATTTCTTCCGCTCCACTTACTAGAGGAACAAGGCACAATCTCAGCTCTCATTGTAGCACCTGCCTCACAATTAAAGAAAGATCCATTGCTTGCAGTAAATTCAGCATCAGAGCCACTCAAGACGTTAAATGAATTATTAATCCCCAACTTTAAGTCATTTATTGCATTATAATTCACGGTATTTGTCTGACACGAAAAATTATATTGATTCGCCTCATAACAGTCTAAACAACAACTCTCCCTTGTTCCCTCAACCCGACAAAAACAATTTGAAATAGTACCGCTGAATAAATCTTGATACGCTAAAGTGAATTTTTTGATACATGAGCCACATTCATTTCCGTAAACCAAATACACGTGGTAATTTGCAACCGCTAGTGAAAGGTTATTCAGATCAATTTGCCATTCATCATCTTCAAACCCATTAGAACAATGAGCCTGTTCTGTGTGAATAAATTGACCAGAATGATCCGTAAGTGACATTGCCGCATACCAACATATCCATCACTGTTGTCACGACCAGTAATATCTTCGTAAGTACCATCTAAATCAATATCCTCTTCTATGTGAAATTCATTTAAAACAAACCAATCCGGTGAATGAAACGAACTAGTATATTGATCATCTTGCCAACATTCAGCAAGGTTCAATGAAGCAATTGTTGTAGGAAAATCACCTACTTATTCAGGAGCTTCAAAGCCTGAATTGCATGTATATCCCTGACCTAACAGTTTGAATGATAAGAAGAACAGAATGAATGATAAATCGAGGTGCTTCATAGTAATCTAAACTTTAGATTCAAAGAAAAAATTCGTTTCTCTGATGGATAATTAAACGGAAGTTTGTACTCCCAATAGCTTTGACGGTAGGCAAGAGTCAAAGATTGCAACCAACTAATTTCCGAAAAGTGAGTACCCACTTCAAACATTAAATTATAGTTATGTGATTTCTTCTTAGGATCACTTGGCTTTCGGAATACTTGGTTATTTGGCTCATATTGGGTTCCTAAAAATGAGCTAAGTGAGAACCACTCTAGCCCCACAGCTCCCGTAATTTTAGCCTCACGAATTACCGTTTCTACGCCAAGTCTGAGTGGAACAGAAATTACATGATCAATAATACGACCGGTGACAACTGTTGTAATAATACGGTTTTGAGCTCTGTGTTCATAAACCCAAAGACCTGGTGTGCGCATATAACCTAAGCCCGTCTCTAAATACCAACCTTTCACACCTAGTGAGTCTTGGTTGAGATAGTGACGCAAACTCATTTCTATTCCAGGTGAATAATTCCAGTTATCCTCAGTTTTAACCATTTTGGGGTTAAGTGTTTGATAGTTGAAACCCGTAGGGCGCAGATAGCTATTTTTTATGGTCGAAGTAACAATTGACCCATTAGTCATAGGAGTCACACAAAACCCCCAATTCTTAGCTGTGGAAAGGTGGTTCTGGACACCTTTAGCCAAACCTGTGTTAGCCCACATTTTACCCATCATCAACTTAGCACCTAAATCATTTTTTGATTTCGGCACTTGAGAGTGAACCTCCACAAAACACAACATTATTATTACAATAAGTTTTGATTGCACTCCAAATCAGTTATTCAATTTTAGACTTTAACTTTTCCATTTCTGCTTGTTGTTCCTGAATTGCGCTTATCAAAACGGGAATTAGAGAAATATAGTCAACTGCAAGTTCACCGTTTCCTTTATCGTGAACCAAGGAAGGGTACACGTCAAGTAGCTCTTGGGCAATAAGACCCATTTGGTCTTTACCCCCTTCAATAATGCTCTCTCTTCTTTCCTTAGGTGTATTGTCAGTAATTCCTGCACTATGGTCATAAGTAACAGGTCGCAGGAGCATCAGTTTTGATGTGGCGGAGTCCATCGTTTGTACATTGGTCTTAAAAGCGGAGTCAGAGCTAAGAAGGACGTTATTCGCCCAACCCTCAAAAGAACGCACTTGCCAAAATGGGACATTGAACGTTCCTAGCCAAGCTGAATTACCCCATTGACCTATAATAGAAGGTTCTTCATAGGTTACCAAACCAGTGTTGTTCGCTCCTCCTCCTGGTTCATATTAGTTAGTGTGATTCTGAATATAGAGCCCGCTATTGGCTGGAAGGCATTGAAGGTAAACGTCATCTGTCACCTGAAGTTGATGGTTTGGTGTTCCTCCTCCTGTCGGCCCAATTTTTACGTGGTTGTTTGTGTGGACTTATAATTGAGCAAAAAGACCAAACGAAGTTAGTGTAAGTACAATTGCCAGCATGAATTTTGCTTTCATAGTTGAATGAATTGAGGTTGTATTTATTCCGTCTTCATATCAATATTAGAACATACTCAATTCAAATGCAAGTTTTATTTCTCATCCGAAAAGTTTTTTCGCATTGGAGATAACAAATGCTAGCTGCTCAAACTCCTCTGGACAGCGCATAGTATTCCTGTGCTCGCAGATGGTTATTTCATAAACACATCAAGAAATGGAATATCAACAAACAAAAGGGTTACAACAAGTATAACCACAAACAAAAGGTAGAACAAAAAGCTTTTCTGCTTATACAGTTTTTCTGGCCGCTGGGCCGGTGAGTCTTCATCAAAACCCATGTTGAGATACCATGCAAATATCATCGCAATAAAAGGGAACGCAATGATCAATTCTAGCCGGTGTTTGAATAAAAATATGGCGAGAAAAAAAGATGAAACCAAAGCATAAAAAGTGATTGAAACCAACAATGAACGTTCAGAATATGAACGGAAAGACATGCGGTAAAGCCCAGCAGTTTTCGGATCATCAATAAACCTGTATTCGCTGAACCGCTTTGTAGCCATAAGAAAAGCGCCACCGAACCAATAAGATATCAGTAAGCTGGAGTGTGGGAAAGTTTCGGGTGAAATAATCAACCAACCCATCGTTAGTCGAATGGGGTTGTTGATGGATTCAGTAATGACATCAATGTAGGCTCGATCTTTTGTTCGAAAAGGCCGAACATTATACATAAAACCCATGATCAGGAAAAAGAGCGCTACAAAAAAGTACGTTTTTCCAATGATAAGCGCCAACGCTAAACCCGCGATACCAAATGCTGCATATTCTAAATAAACATAATTGGCTTTTAACCCTTGAGTAACGCTTGGCCTGTGCTTTTTAACCGGATGGTATCGATCAAATTCTGCATCCAGCCATTCATTGATTACATAGTTTGCAGAGGCGATGAAGCATGCTGCCAAAACGCCTAAAATCAACTTCCATACCAGCGATGCATCTAATTCAGGGGTCACATAAATCCAGGGAATAACGATACCCGGCAGCATAAAAATGTTCTTAAACCAGTGATCAACCCTTGCTATTGCCAGATAATGTTTAAGACTGCTCATGGCTTCATTTTATGCCTTTCTTGTAAATTCCCATCCATGAATCACGCAAATTGATAGGTATTATCAACTCCTTAATAAATTTAGGAGCGGGAACACTCATCTTTCCCGGTAAATAGGCACTCACCCGCTCCAGCAGATACGCTACGCTGAAAAACCATGTAGGCCGCATGAGTTTAAAAACACTGAACCCTGCTTTTTCCATGACCAAGTTTAAATTCTTTTTATTGAAATATCCGATATGGGCAATTCTAAAATGCCACCACTTATATTTCAAAGTTTTTGCCATTACAGAATCCACATCAGGTGTTACCACGATCAAAATGCCATCCTCTTTCAATACCTCTCTGATAGATTTAACTAAGCCTTTTGGGTCACCAACATGCTCGATAACATCAACCAACGTCACCACATCGTATGGACCTTTTAACCTATCTTCTTGCGGAAAAATGCCCAGTTCCACAGGTAAGTTTAGTTTTTGCGCTTGCTTATGTAACCACTTTGAAGGCTCCACCCCTTCTGCATCATAACCAAGCTCCAGAGCCGCCTGAACCAAAATACCACTGCCTGCTCCAATATCGAGCAATTTACCTCCAGGTTTAATCTTTTGAATTTGCTCCATCACTTTGCGCTCCTGGAGCAATCGCTGGTCACGGCCTTCTTCATATTGATTATCTTCCATTTGTTCGTAAAAAGAAATGACATCGGTGAGGTAAGGGCACTGCAAAAACCCGCAGTTTGAGCATTTATAAATGGCTGCTGTTTTGCCGTAATCAGAATTGGTGATAAAAAAGTTTTCGCTTTTGAGGTCTTCGTCAATTTTACTTTCCCTTACCTTTTTTAGGTTATTGTGATCACACACCCAGCAGCTCAGTTGTTTTGATTTATTCTCCACTTATTTTTTTTTTCAGTTCTACAAAGTAATCTTTACGATTTGGGTCGATGATGATGAATGGCATGCCTGCATTTTTAGCACAAATTCCATCTCTTTCTAACCTATCACCAATAAACACACACTCTTCAACTTCATGACCACTTATTCTGAGTAAATTCTGTAATCCTTTAGGGTGGGGTTTTAAACAGTTCACATCACGATCCACGCTTGAAACTCCAAATTCATAGGGCAAAGCTAATGCCCTCATTTTCTCATCAAAAGGATAATCAGAATAGATGGCCCTTACAATGTTTTTTGCTTCCAGCAAATCAAACAACTCTTTCAACCCCTCAAATCTAAACTGTGATAGACATTCCAGAGGAGCCTTATAAATCCATTTTTCAACGATGCGCTGGACACTTAATAAATTCACTCGTTCTTTTTCTGCACACCATTTATATTGGTCTAATTGAAGATTGCCAACCTCTTCCCCTGCGTGCTCTTCTCTTGTTTTTCTGAAGCTTTGGAGCAACCTTAATTCTTTCAACCTCCACGGTTTTTTGATATAATAGGTGACTAACTTGAAAAGCATTCTCTTTCGTAATCCTGACTGCTGATATAAGGTGCCATCAACATCAAATACCACCATTTTTATGGCCGCCCAGTTGATTTCGGCCTCAGACTTATGCATTCTTTGAAGGTGATTCAATGACGAACTTTGAGAGTTTCTGAACCATTGGGCTAATGGCGATGTAGAAATAAAACAATCCTATAATAGAGAACATACCTCTTTTGTATGAAGAATTGATCATCGCTTTTAGGGAATATCCAAAATCTTCGCTTCCATTATTCATTTGATAATAAAGCATAGTATAGATCAAAAACGATGTCAGAATCGCGACCAGCAGGTATGTATGTTTTTTAAGTATGGTTTGATAGTTAATCAAAACACCAATAGGAATTAAATAGGGCGCTATACCATAAAACTGAGTGCTTGTGATGACCTTCCAAATCAATTCTGTCATCCGATCGATCTTTTCCCCATCCCAAAATAAATGGGAAACAAAGACATCGGTATTGACCATTCCAAGCACACCTTTTAAATACAATTGCCAAATAATAAAGGGCAACACAGCAGAAACGCCAAAAATGACCAATTCCTTCCAAGCTTTTGTCTTAACCGTATATAGGAATAATGCAAAACCAGCACCAGCTATAAAAATAATCCCGTCACTTCGCGCCCACACATTCAGCGCCATAAAGATCACACCGATATAAAAATACCTCTTTTCTCCACGATCCATCCAAATAGCGAGTGCCAAAACCGCTACTATCACTAATAGTGTGTGCGGCACATTACTCAAGGATAGAGCGCTCATCGCAATGTATTCAGGAGTTGTTATGAATAACACGGTAAATAGCATGGATATGGTGTGATTTGCGTAATTCCTCAACAGACCATAATAAATAAACAGGGTGGATAAAATGAGGATGACAGTGGTGATTTTTGAAGAATCAAACCCCATTAGGTAAGCGTATCCAAATCCTCCGGGAATAAAAAGCGGATATCCACTTCGAATGGAGTTATATGGAAGCTCAGGATCAAACATGCTTGAATTAACTTTTCCCTCCAACGCAATCAGCCTTCCCACAAAATCATAACCCGTGACACTATCAAACGAGATCGTGGGCCAAAACATGGCCTTTGCAATGACCACATACATAACATACCCAAGTATCAAAGCCAGAAAAATCCAGGGCAAATTGATACTGAAAAAATTAGCTGACTTCATCTTATCAAAGCCATTCAAAGAAAACACCTCTTTAACTCCATGTTTATTCACCAAAAAAAAGAGACCAAAAATGATAATCAATACCTGCGGAATGTATAGCGAAGTGAGGTTGATTTTCACGCCCAAAAGGTCATAAGGAAGCATAATCATTGTGACCAACCCAATGGCAAGCGAGAAGCTAAGCCCCAACTTTTCTAACACCGAAAACTTTGGAGAAATCAGGTTTACCAAAGTAAATCCAGTTAGAAAGAGCACTATTAAGTGGATATAACTCATTGTCCGGAACCCTTTTTATTGATTCTTTTTAGTGTTTCCAGTGTGCGCGGGAGAATTTGATATTGAGCCTTTTGTTTTTCAGAAACCCGATATTCCAAATGCTCATATCCCCAGCCATTGACACAAGCCACATAGTTATATCTATCAAAAGCCGGTATTTCTTCTCGCTCATCGTGATAAACCAATTTTCTCGGGTAAACGAAATAGGTAGCCCACACTTTATTCAGAATAGAGTTTGACTTCTTCTTTGTATAAAAGTCCGTTTTCTTTCCGCTTTCTGGCATAATCACACTATCAGGCGGCATGTATATGATGGCTGAATCTGGTGTGTTTTGGTTGATGTGTTCTAAGAACTTGTGATTAAATCTAAAATAAGCCTGGTATTTTTCAGATGTTGTCAAATGCTCAAGCTTTTCCATCTTCTCAATATTTGACTCTAGAAACCTTGAGCTCAACCACTTATAGCCACGGATGTTGTTTATCAAGTAGTAAGACAAAAAAAACAACGCAATTAAACCAATTACATTTTTGAGAAACGGAATGTACATTGAGGAGTCTTGCTCAACATTCTCTACCTTGTCTTTATTAGAATCAGCGGGCGGTTTTTCGTTCTTATTCTTATTAAACCTTTTTTGTCTTGGCATTTAGGTCAATGGTGTTTGCTAGCTATTCCTAAGAACAGCTACAATACGTATTTACATCCCGAAGCGTTTGCTACACCACCTGAAAAATTTCTAATAATCATTTAATTCATCATCAGATTCAAGTGTTTAAAGCTTCAATCGCTCACGAAGCTAAGGTTTTTGGCGACCATCAAAAAGGCTTGATTTAAGTTTTGATTATTAAAACCTTTTCCTCAACTCTTTCTCCTATTTTTCGCCCAAATTGAATGTTAACATGGCTGACGATAAAAAGCTGTTTTTACTGGACGCATATGCCCTGATCTATAGAGCTTACTATTCCTTTATTTCTAATCCCCGAATCAGCAGCAAAGGGCTGAATACATCTGCAATGTTCGGATTTACCAATACACTTTGGGACTTGCTGAACAAAGAAAACCCAACCCATATAGCCGTGGTTTTTGACCCCCCAAGCGGAGACGTTGATAATTTTAGGATTGAGCAATATGCAGAATACAAAGCCAATCGAGAAGCCATGCCCGAAGATATCGCCAAAGCAATTCCGATCATCAAGGCCATAGTAGAAGGCTTTCGTATTCCGGTGTTGGAAGTGGAAGGATATGAGGCAGATGATGTAATCGGAACACTTGCAAAAAAAGCATCCAAAGCAGGATATACCGTTTACATGATGACCCCTGATAAGGACTACGGTCAGTTGGTTGATGAAAATATTTTCATGTATAAACCGGGAAGACAGGGAAACGAGGTGCAAATATTAGGTGCTAAAGAAATCTGCGAAAAATATGGCATTGACGACCCCACACAGGTCATCGATATCCTTGGAATGATGGGAGATGCCGTAGATAATATTCCGGGTATTCCCGGAGTAGGTGAAAAAACCGCCATCAAATTTGTTCAGCAATTCGGTTCGATGGAAAACCTTTATGAAAACCTTGAACAGCTCAAAGGAAAAATGAAGGAAAAAGTAGAAGCCAATCGCGAACAGGCATTCATGTCAAAGTCGCTGGCCACGATCATTCAAGACGTACCGATTGAATTAGACGAAAAGGACATAACGAGAGAAGAACCCGACAAAGAAAAATTAGTAGAAATTTTTACCGAGTTGGAATTTAAAACCCTTTCAAAAAGGGTATTGGGTGAAGAAATCACCGTAACACAAAACAGCAATAGTCAGCTCGATCTTTTTGCAGAAAACGATCAGGTAAAACCTGAAGAAGAAGAAACCCAAATAAGCACCAGTTTAAACACGCTTGAGACGTCAGACACCGACTATGTTTTGGTTCAATCTGAAGTCGAAAGAAGTGATTTAGTGAAGTTACTCAAAAAGCAAAAAAGCTTTTGTTTTGATACGGAAACAACGGGCGTAAACGCCATCACCGCTGAATTGGTTGGAATGTCGTTTTGCTTCGAAAAAGGAAAAGCTTTTTATGTGCCCATACCTTCCGACAAAAACGAAGCCACAGCAATGGTCAAAGAGTTCAAACCTGTTTTTGAAAGTGATCAGCAAAAAATCGGGCAAAACCTCAAATATGATATTGAGGTGCTAAAGCGCTATGGAAGCGATGTAAACGGGTTTTTATATGACACTATGATCGCACATTATTTATTGCACCCAGACATGAAGCACAACATGGATGATATGGCTGAATACTACCTTCAATACCGCCCTGTTTCCATCGAAAGCCTCATCGGAAAAAAAGGAAAAAACCAAGGCAGTATGCGCGATGTTGAGCTCGACAAAATCACGCTTTATGCCTGCGAGGATGCCGACATCACCTGGCAGCTCAAGCAAGCTTTGGATGAAGAGCTCACCAAAGACCACCTACTCAAGCTTTTCAACGAAATCGAATCGCCATTGATTCAGGTTTTGACCAACATGGAGCTGGAAGGAATCACGTTGGATGTTGATGCCCTCAAAACCTTTTCAGCCGAACTTCAAAAAGATATTGAACGCCTCGAAAAAAGCATCCTGGAGCTGGCCGGCATTGATTTTAACATCGACTCACCCAAGCAGCTGGGCGAGGTGCTATTCGATCATTTGAAAATCGTTGAAAAAGCCAAAAAAACCAAGAGCGGGCAATACGTGACGCGCGAAGACACCCTGCAAAAGCTTCGCGATAAGCACAAAATCATTCCAGAAATTTTGGATTATCGCAGCGTAAAAAAATTGAAAAGCACCTACGTTGATAGCCTACCGGAAATGGTGAATAAGCAAACCGGGCGCATTCATACCAACTACATGCAAACCGTTGCTGCCACCGGTCGTTTGTCTTCCAACAATCCCAATTTACAAAATATTCCAATTCGCACCTAACGGGGCAAATTCATCCGTAAAGCCTTTATACCTCGTGATAAGGATCACCTGATTTTAGCCGCTGATTACTCGCAAGTAGAGCTGCGCATCATCGCAGCTTTGAGCGAAGACAAAAGCATGATTCAAGCCTTTAAAGACGGGTTGGATATCCATGCCGCCACTGCCTCCAAAGTATTTAAGGTAGATCTGGACGATGTAACCCGTGACCAACGTGGCAAAGCAAAAGCTGTAAATTTTGGTATTGCCTATGGACAAGGCGCGTTTGGATTGGCTGAAAACCTCAACATCTCGCGTGGTGAAGCCAAAGAGATTATCGATAATTATTTTGAAGAATTCCCGGGAGTATTGAAATACAAAGAGATGGCCATTGAACAGGCAAGGGAAAAAGGCTATGCAGAAACATTGTTGGGCAGGAGACGTTATTTACCCGATATCACTTCTCGAAATCACACCGTGCGCTCGGCTGCAGAACGCAACGCGATCAACGCACCAATTCAAGGTTCTGCTGCCGACATTATAAAACTAGCGATGATCAATATTCACCGCCTTTTTCAAACGGAGAAATTTCGATCTAAAATGTTACTACAAGTACACGATGAGTTGGTATTTGATGCCCATAAATCGGAAATTGAGACCATCACCCCATTGATAAGAAAAGAAATGGAAAGCGCTTATACCATTAAGGTTCCATTAGTTGTTGACATACAGCATGGGAATAATTGGCTGGAGGCGCATTAATCGTAGCGTTTGATTAACCTATGTTTGCTTCATAGCTTACGCATTATGAAAAGAACACTCGCCTTATTACTTTGTGGATCAATGGCTTTACTCCAAAGCTGTGGTGGTGAGGACAATCCAAAATCAACGAATTCTGTAGCAAAAAGTAATCAACTAGATACTTCTAAGCTAAAAGAGCAAATTGGCGAAGAAATGTATGAGCGCACCCGCTCTATGTTTTATTCAATGCCTTCCCCCATCGAGCTGCAAAGCATGATTGAAAGCGCTGGCGGTTACTTTAGAGACGATTTGGTGCACGACCCTCAGCTTGCATCCCAGTATCAAACGACCGGATCACAGGCAATGGCATTAGGAGTATATGGCACAAACCTCAGCTACTCGGCAGTCTTTGAACAACAACAAGAAGCATTGCTCTTTATGGCCGCTGCACAGCGCGTGGCTAAAAAAATGGGCATCAATGATCCATTTAGTGGAGCGATTATTGAGCGTGCAAACACCAATATTTCCAACAAAGATTCCATGTTGCTGATTGTTTCTGAAATTTATTGGGAAATGAACAGTCAGTTGCAAGAAGAAAATCGAAATCAATTAGGATTACTTGTTTTAGCTTCCGGATGGATTGAAGGCATTTACCTTGGAAGTCAAATTTTGGACATTGAAAACCCTGAAAAAAACATGGCTGATGTGTTGGTTGAACAGCGGATTGTAGCCACTCAACTCAACGAAATGTTCACAGATTATCGTTCCGATGCATTGATAGCCTCATCGGAAGTGATTTTCAGGCCTCTGATCGATTTATACATGACCTTAAAGACGAACGATGAACCCAGCACTTTGACGGAGAAAAATGGTAAAACGATCATTGCCGGAAAGAAAAAAGTTGAATACACCACTACGGATCTAAAAAACATTCGTGAAACTGCGGCTTCTGCCCGCGCCAAACTTATCGGTCAATGAAAGCCATTGTGATCACTCTTTTTGTAACTTTTTCTGCAATGCTTTTTAGTTACCAGCATGCTCAAGCTCAATGCAAAGCATTCACCAAAAAAAAGTGTTTAGATGTTCTTGAGGGATACACGGGAAATGGTCAGTACAATGGCGCGGTCATGTTTGAAGGCGAGGAGGCCACGCTTTCCCAAACCTTTTACTCTGGAAAAGAATACCGGCTTTTTGTCTGCGCTTATCCAAGCATAAAAGACAGCATTTATTTTGAAGTGACCGACTACCGCAAAGAGCTGCTATATTCATCAAAAGGCAAAGACGAACAAATATTTGATTTTTCAGTTGAATCTACACAGCAACTCTACGTTAGAATGATCGTTCCGAAAATGGGAACATCAAATGAGCTGAAGAAAAATGGGTGCGTTTCTGTATTGGTCGGATTCAAATAATTCAACTTTTTACACTTTTCTTGCAGCTTTCCTATAAAAATCACAATAATTTAAGGCCGTGCGTCAAGGCTTCCACTCAGCATGCTTAATATTGCCGCATGACTTTCTCAATGACAGGTTATGGCAAAAGTGTAGTTCAAATAAAGGGGCGCGCATTGACCATAGAAATTCGAACCTTAAACAGCAAGCAAGGTGATTTAAACCTCCGTATTCCTTCCGTTTACCGCGAAAAAGAAATGGAACTACGCGATCTGATTTCGGCTTCTTTGCAACGCGGTAAAATCGATTTGCTCATGCAACGCGACCTTGCTGAGGGTGAAGCGGCAACCCAGCTCAATGAAAGCCTGGTGAGCTCTTATTACGAGCAGCTAAAAACACTGAGCAAGCAAATGGACGAGACTGCATCAAACAACGCCCTAGAATACCTTGGCTTGATTCTGAAAATGCCCGATGCACTGAAGCCTGTTGCTGAAACCCTTGAACCCGAGGAATATGATGCTCTCAAAAATGGATTGATCGACTGCATTGATAAGGTCTCTGCCTTTCGCCATCAAGAAGGACAAAAACTCGAAAAAGTACTGCTCGAAGGAACCAAAAAGATCGAAGCTAAACTGAGCGATATAACCCCTTTGGAACAGGAACGAATGGATCGCATCAAAAAGCGAATCTCCGATAATTTAGACGAAACCGATAGCAATAATCTTGATCAAGACCGCTACGAACAAGAGTTGATTTATTACCTCGAAAAGCTTGACATTACGGAAGAAAAAGTGCGTTTAAAAGCCCACTGTGAATACTTCTTAAAGACCTTAAAAGACGAAAAAGTAAAAGGTAAAAAACTTTCATTTATCGCCCAGGAAATGGGTCGGGAAATAAACACCCTTGGCAGCAAGGCTCAACATTCAGAAATGCAGCGGCTAGTGGTAGAAATGAAAGATGAGTTGGAAAAAATAAAAGAGCAAGTGCTTAATGTTTTGTAGGAAATGACAGCATCGTCAAGAAAAGAAAAGGCCATTATTTTTTCCGCACCCTCCGGAGCTGGAAAAACTACCATCGTGCGTGCATTATTGCAAACAGACTTGCCTTTAGCTTTTTCTATTTCAGCAACAAGCAGAGAACCCCGTGGCAATGAAATCAATGGCGTTGATTATTATTTTTTAGGAATCAATGGGTTTAAAAAGATGATTGATCAGGACGCGTTGATCGAGTGGGAAGAAGTGTATGAAGACCAGTTTTACGGCACACTCAAAAGTGAAGTGGAACGCATTTGGAGAGATGGAAAAGCCGTTGTTTTTGACGTTGACGTGTATGGCGCCATCGAACTAAAGAAAATTTTTGGCGACAAAGCACTGGCCATTTTCATTATGCCTCCCTCCATCAACTCGCTTGAAGAACGATTAAAAGCCCGCAATACAGAAAACGAGGACAAAATAAAATTGCGTCTGGCAAAATCTGCGCAAGAATTGGAGCAGAGAGAATCCTTTGATGCTATTGTGGTCAATGACAAACTTGGCGAGGCCATTAAGCAAAGTACCCAATTGGTAACCGACTATCTAAATTCATGAGTAAACGCATCGGACTTTATTTTGGAACTTTCAACCCCATACATGTGGGACATTTGGTCATCGCCAACCACATGGTGCAATATGCCGAGTTGGATGAACTTTGGTTTGTTGTTTCACCACAAAACCCGCTCAAACCAAAAGCATCACTTCTGGCAGATTACCACAGGCTGGCTTTAGTGCGCATAGCTGTTGAAGACAACCCACGGTTAAAGGCAAGCAATATTGAATTTGACCTTCCCCAACCTTCCTATACCATAAACACATTGGTTGCGTTTTCTGAAAAACACCCCAATTATAGTTTCACCATTATCATGGGAGAAGACAATCTCAATACCTTACAGAAATGGAAAAACTATGAGGCTATATTAGATGGTTATTCGATTTTGGTTTATCCGCGCGTGGAAAGCGATGAAAATCTAAGTGTAAATCAAAGCCATCAAAGCGAGTTTATTCACCATCCAAAAGTTACAATGATCGATGCTCCGCTGATGAAAATTTCTGCGAGCTTCATTCGCAAAGCCGTCAAAAACGGACGGGATGTACGCTATCTCCTCACCGAACCGGTGGTGAAATACGTGGATGAAATGAATTTTTACCGCTAAGGTCTTCGATGACAGGTAGACTATGTTCAGCAAAACCTTGTTGAGCAAAAATTAGTTTATAAAACCAATCTATTGCAAAATTCTGGAAAAGGTTTTGAGTTATTGCGCTGAAAACAAAGCACACTGCTACTGCGGACGCGTCCGTCCGTGTGCTGTTATATCCAACACGGTGTTAAACCAACCAAAATCGTTTTACTATATTTAGCGTTTTGCACGGAGCTTTGAAAATTACTGAAGAAAATATAGGTTGTCGTTTTTATCGCTCCCCAATTAGCTATAGCGCTTGTTGGCAACTGGCTTTTTTTAATTTAATAGTCTTGAATTAAGACCTCGGTCGGAATATGAAGAACGGTATTCAATTTTCGAATCATTTTTAAAGTCAATTTTCTCTTTTTATTTAAAATTTCGCTCACTCTACTTTTGAATCCGACTACTTCAGCCAAATCTTTTTGTTTCATTCCCATTTGTTCCATTCTAAACTTGATTGCCTCTATTGGGTCAGGCATTCCGATTGGAAAATTTTCATTCTCGTATCGGTCAATAAGGATTGACAGGATTTCTAATTCGTCTCCTTCTTCAGTACCTGTTCTTCCATCGAAAATCTGCTCAAGTCTTTTGAGAGCTTTTTGATAATCTTTCTCGTTTCTAATTGGTGCTATTTTCATAATTAGATATTGTTTGCATCTATTTTATCATATTCCGCGTGAGTTCCAATAAATCTTATCCAACATATTTGATATTCAAAATTGAATTTCACGATAAGTCGATAATTGTTTCCTTTAATGTTATAAACTATTCTATTGTCCTGCAAAATACTCGCACTCGGGTATTCAGATTTCAGTTCGTTTATAGTTTTCCATTGAGACTTTTCGGTTTCTCTGAACCATGATTTTAGTTGTTGTTCACAGTCAGCGTGTTTCTCCCAAAAATCACGTAAAGTTCGTTTTGCTATTACTCGCACATTTTACTTTTTCAGATACAAACATACGACAAGTTACCGAAATGGTAACTAATTAGTTTTTTTGCTTGTTGCCAACTCTCAACAACAGCAACTTCCATATTCAACCGGGTTCTTCCTGTTATTCGGTATGTTTTATTTCATTTTCCCGACCAAAATAGTCAAAGCGCTGAGATGGATATTGGTCAACAAAAGCGTTATTCCTCCAAAGGTGGTTTTGCGGGGCGGTTTGCACAACAAAACTTTCTGAATTGGATGAATTTTCTTCTGAATCGGTAAAATGAGGTTGTTGGCAGGCAATGCTCAGAAACAATCCACACGCACCTGGCTTTTCCCTGCTCCGCGCGAAACGAAGCTCAGCATGGTTAAAGCACTGTCCGCAATTAATTAATTGAACACGATTTCTTCAAAAAAACCAAGTTATTAGTGGCACTGCGATTATTTGATTAAATTGCTCGTCTAGAAGACGTTTTCGTTTTCTGTCAAGGTATCCGAAAACCTGTAAATAGAGTATTAAATGCGCTTCAATTTATATATCAAAGTCCCTATTGTGCTAGGGGCTTTGTTTTTTTTAGTTGGTTGCTCTCAACAAACCCCATCGATTACTTCCAATTTCGTTCCCGTATTAGAAGTTTCATTGAAAAGCCATCCAAGCTTGACAACCATTGCACCACTTTCTTTAATCGGAACTTTCAAAAAAGAAGATTCTACCTATTACGCTCTATACGACAGGTTGATAGGGCAGGTTGTTTATTTCAATAAATCGACCAACAGGATGAATTACACCTTCACAATACCCAAAAATGACACGGTCAAGTTTCCCGCAATGGTATCGGTTATAGACTGGAATAAGATATTGTATTTCAACTCAGAAAATCAATCGCTAGTACTTACTACGACTCATGAAGTAAAGAGTGAAAAACTATTGAAGATAAAGTCTAATCAGATAGAGTGGAAGATTATAAATACATATCTGAATTTACAATTCAACAAGGATCGCACATCATTACTTTTCTCTTTGTGGGTTGATTATTCCAACGAATCTAACCCTGACAGCCTCATGGATGAACGCTATTTATTCGTTGAAATTGACACCCATACTTTAGCGTACAACTTTATTCCATTTAAACCCAAGTTTAAAAGGTTTAATAAATCAAATCAAAGAATATATGATATAAAGCCGTTTGTATTGCAAGACACAATCAGCCGATATGTTGGATTCAACTCTTTTCTTGAAGACATCTTAATTTACGAGAATCAAAAAAAACATGCTACACAGATAAAAGGAACAGATTACCCAGTAGAAGTAATGTACCTTCCGAGAAATTACACACAAGAAGATATATTGAAAGAAATTGAAGGAAAAGTAGCACACAGGCTATTTTATTCCTCAAAGCATGATGTTTTCATCAGAAGAATTAAAAAATGGGAAAAAGAAGACGAAAGACAAACGAATGTATATATAGTGGAGCTTTTAAATAATCAATTCGAAGTTAAAAAGGTGTTTGATTTTGAAAAACAACTACCTTCATTTTATATGTCGGGTGATAACATTTTTCTAAAACTATTTGATCGTCCTTCACAAACCATGACACTGTATGAGTTCACAATTTAAAATACTTTGTCTCTGTTTGGTCTTATTTGGTTGTCAAGGTTCTAGTACGTCCGAACAAGAAGTATATGCTTATCTCCTCCAAAACTTAGCGGTTAAGGATGGTCAAAATGGCGCTTTTATTTTGCAGAACCCCGGTTCACCATGTGGTGGGTGCATAAATACAGGTAACAAACTAGCAGAAGAGTATTCTACTGTGCCAACGATAACTACATTGAGCAGGCGAAGATTGATTTCTGCCAGTAACTGCATTGTCGATACAACAGGTGGTTTGTTCGATCTTCTTCCTTCTACCTTTATTTCTTACGTACTCATTAAAAAAGATCACGAATTGGAATTCATTCCATTGGAACATAAATATCAAGAAATTATAATCAAGAAATTTGAAGAGTTAAACTTGAATTAGTGAGCTCCTGTTATCACGGTTTAAAAAAATTGTGGTGTATTGATGGTGAGCTTTTGTGGAATAAAAGTTGGATGTATCATGTCATAAACAGCAACCGATTGCGGAAAAATTCGTTCGGCTTAACTCCGCTCTATGATCGTAGCATAACCCTGGCCCACGCCCACACACATCGAAACCAGGGCGTATTTTTTCTGTTGTTTTTGCAGCTCAATGGCCGCTGTTTGCAAAATGCGGGAACCAGTCATGCCAAGCGGATGTCCAATGGCAATAGCTCCTCCGTTTGGATTAATTCGTGAATCATCATCGGCTACACCTAGAGCGCGCGTAACTGCCAGGGTTTGAACAGCAAATGCCTCATTCAATTCCAGAATGTCCATTTGTTCAAGCGTGAGTCCGGCACGTTTCAATGCCAATTTGCTTGCCTCTACCGGCCCGATTCCCATGATTCGGGGTTCCACACCGGAAACACCAGAAGAAACAATGCGAGCCATGGGCGTCAATCCATGCTTTTTTAACCCTTCTTCACTTGCGATCAACATGGCTCCTGCACCATCGTTCAATCCAGATGAATTTCCTGCTGTTACGCTTCCGCCTTCGGCTCGAAAGGCCGCGCGCAATTTGGCTAAACCTTCGGGTGTTGAATTGTCTTTGATGAATTCATCGTGCTCAAATAACAACGGATCTTGTTTTCTGCGAGGAATTTCTACTGCTACTATTTCCTCTGACAACCTACCATTATTGCGTGCTTCAGCAGCCTTCATCTGCGACCAATAAGCAAATCCGTCTTGTGCCTCACGGCTGATATTAAACTGATCAACAAGATTTTCAGCGGTCTCTCCCATGGCATGCGTGCCGTACATCTCCTTCATTTTCTTATTCACAAATCGCCAGCCAAAACTCGAATCATACAATTGACTATCGTTACCAAAAGGTTTTGACGATTTACTCATCACCCAGGGTCCTCGGGTCATGTGTTCAACTCCACCGGTCACGAATAGATCGCCTTCATCGGCAGCGATGGCCCTTCGCGCATGAATGGCAGCACTCATGCCCGAACTGCAGAGTCGATTCACCGTTTCCCCTGGAACTTTCCACGGCATACCTGCCAACAAAAGCGCCATACGGGCAATGTTTCGGTTGTCTTCACCTGCCTGATTTGCACAACCCATGATCACATCATCAACAGCTTCCCAATCTACCGAAGCATTTCTGTTCATCAATGTTTTAATGACCAGGGCGGCCAAATCATCCGTACGAACCGGTGAAAGCGTTCCCTGAAATTTTCCGATTGGAGTTCTTATGGCATCTACGATGTAAGCTTGTCTCATGATCACTGTTGTTTTGAGGCGCGTTAGAACGCTTCGTTATCGAATGCAAAACAAAGGAAAGTTTGGCAATCAAAAAGGGCTGATGTAGTGGAAGGCAGAATTCAACTACACGTCCCAATCTTTTCCCGTGCGATAAACTGTTCCTTTAAATAACGCCACGGTTTTGCCTTCCTGATTGCTGATGGTAATGTGATAAACTCCTATTTTGCTGCTCAAACTCTTTTCTTCCGCAACTGCGGTAAGCACATCGTTTTCCTTTACCTTGTTGGTATGCGAGATGGACGTTTCAACCGAAACCGCCATTTGTCCATGTCCGTTTGCTGCAAACGCCAATGCTGAGTCTGCCAGCGAATAGGCGATCCCGCCATGAGCAATGGAAAACCCGTTCAGCATTTCTTTTCTTACGGTCATTTTCAACACTGAATGCCCGGCAGCATCTACTACCCGCTCAATGCCCAACCATTTGCTGAATGGATCGTTGTTATACATCTTGTCAACAACCTTTTTCGCGGTATTTTCGTCTTTCATGATTTTTAACTTGTAGAATTAAACGAGTTCAAAGATCTTTAAAGCCTCATCAATAGTACGCATATGAAATTTCTTGTTCCTGCCTTTTTCGCTTCACTCTTTTCTGTGTTGTCCTTTGCACAAGATCGCAAACTTGCTCCTGTTGAAATTGAGATTCAGCGCCTTATTCAGGACGCAGCGCTGAAACACGGCTCGGTGAGTTTTACGGCTGTAAACCTTGACAACGGTAAAGTGATAGCTGATCATAACGCGTTTAAAGCAATGGTGCCGGCATCATTAGCAAAACTGTCAACTACCTGGATAGCGCTGAAGCAGCTGGGTGAAAACCATGTTTTTAAAACCCGTATTTTACATACCGGTGAAGTTGTTGACGGTACTTTAAACGGCAATTTGATCGTGGTGGCCGGTGGTGACCCAAGTCTAGGTTCTCGTTATGTTTCTTCCACAGATCCGATGGTGAAAATAAAAACCGCAATCAGCGAAGCTGGAATTCAATCCGTCAATGGTAAATTGATCATTGATGAGTCGATTTACCATGCCCAAACCACCCCAAGAGGATGGATCTGGGAAGACATGGGAAATTATTTCGGAGCGTCTCCAACTGCTTTAATGTGGAAGGATAATTTAATTGAACTTTATCTTAACAGCGGACAAGTAGGCACACCAGTAGTTCTGGCAAAACCATGGCCGGAAGACAGTCCTTATGAGCTTTCGTTCGATATCAAATCCGCTGATAACAACAAGGATGACGCGTGGTTTTTTAGCGCTCCTTATGCTACTTCAATATATGGCAAAGGCACCATCCCTGCTTCAAAAACCAATTTTTTGGTAAAAATTGCCGACCCCGACCCCGTTTACAGTTTTGTGAGGGATTTTAAAGCGGCCACCGGGATAAACGAAATTGAGATTGAGCGCAGCAGGACAGAACGGGACTATGCCAATGCAAACACTTTATTGGAGATCACTTCTCCACCCTTAGGTGATCTTATCGCGTTGACAAATAAGCAGAGCATCAATCTATATGCTGAGGCGCTCAACATTGCTTTGGATGCCAGCGTACACCACAAAACAGTGGAAGGTGGCCTGGAAAGCATGGATAAATACCTAAAAAAAATGAAGGTGACGCAAAAAGGCACACGGCAAATTGATGGCAGCGGAAACTCACCCAGCAACAAACTCACCGGGCAGTTTATGATCGATTTGTTAGGTGGTATATACCGCGATGAGGCATTTCCAGTATTTTATGAAAGCCTTGGCGTTGGAGGCCAAAGCGGCACTGTTAAATGGTATTTTAAAAACGGTGAGGCTGCCGGGAATTTACACGCAAAAAGCGGCTCAATGACCGGTGTTCGCAATTATGCCGGATACGTCAAAAACAAATACGATGAAACCATCGCGTTTTGCCTGATGATGAATGATTATGACGAAAACCGAAAAGCAGCATTGATGAAAAAGTTTGAAACCATCATCGAAGCCTGCATTCAGGATTAAAGACCAGAGCTTTTTTACTCAAATGCCTTTTGAACCTTTTCGGTTATTTGATTTTCAGTCATACTATCGGCTGCTTGCACTGCCTTTACAGTAGCCTTTGTATTAGCATCCTTTTGAACGGCTGTTTCGAGGTGCTTTTTTGTTTCACCCGGCCCAAAAATGTAAAGGGATTCGCAATCTGCAGGCAATGCCGAAATAACTTTTTCAAGGTATTCATCGATCTGCTGGTTTCGCCTGTTGGTCAACTTGGTTTGTGAAGAAGCATCCTGCCCGGCATATTTGGTTGACCCGCCATAGCCACCACCGAGTTTTGTGTCTTCAACATCTGATTTTAAGTGAGCTATCACCTCACGATCTTTTGCTCTAACAATAAAAGCTTCGCGAAGGTCAATCCAAATACCCATGTTTTTATTCGCACTCATAGTTCATTTTAATTTGACCCCAAAATAGCAAGTCTGCCTGAAATGAAACTGATCAAATATGCGAACACTATATGAGACATATCAGTTTCTTACCAAATCAATAAAATGTTTTCTTAAAAGCAGCCATTTGCCTCAGCAACACACTGGCGCGATAACGCTCTTCATGGTAGGCTAAATACAATTTATCCAACCCGTCCAGCACCTCTTGAATGCCTTTCTCATCAGCCCATTGAAGCAGGCCTTTTGGATAATTTACCCCTTTGGTCATGGCCATGTCAATATCTTCTTTGGTGGCCACGTTCAAGTGTAACGCATCTGCTGCCTCGTTGATCAACATGATAAGCACACGCCATAAAATCGCTTCTCCAACTACTTCGTTTTTATCGGGTTTAGGCAAGGTAGCACCATCGCGGTAATCATAATACCCTCTCCCTGTTTTTCTTCCTAAATAACCCGCTTCCATCATGCGTTTTTGGGTGAAAGACGGCTTGTAACGCGGATCGTAATAAAATGCGGTCCAAACAGTTTCTGTTACCGTGTAATTGATGTCGTTTCCGATGTAATCCATCAGTTCAAACGGCCCCATTCTAAACCCCCCGATCTCTTTCAACGCCCAATCGATGGTGGCCATATCGGCAATGCCCTCTTCATAAATGCGAATGGCTTCACCATAAAAGGGTCGTGCCACTCGATTGACGATGAATCCGGGTGTGTCTTTAGCTACAACGGTCACCTTTTTCCAACTGTCGATTAAGCTTTTGGCCTTTTTTAATGTCTCATCATTTGTTTGCACGGCTGGAATAATCTCTACCAAAGGCATCAACGGGGCTGGATTAAAAAAATGAATCCCAATAACACGCTCAGGATTCTCGCATGAAGCCGCTATTGAAGCAATGGAAAGAGAACTGGTATTGGAAGCAAGGATACAATCAACGGCAACTTCCTTTTCAAGTGTAGCAAAAACCTTCTTTTTTACCTCGAGATTTTCAATAATGGCCTCAATGACCAATCCACAATTTTGAAATGATTTATAATTTGTGCTGTGGTTGATCCGCGCTAAAATCGCATTAACCTCTTCATTGGATCGTTTTCCTTTTTCAACCAGGCGCTTCATTATTTTTTTCAGATTGGCCTGAGCCCTTTCCAACGCTTCTTCATTCGTGTCAAACAACCAAACTTTATGTCCGGCTTCGGCAGCAACCTGCGCAATACCGCTTCCCATGGTCCCTGCTCCAATTATTCCAATCTCCATAATCGATTTTCGCTTTTAAAAATTATTTCCCTGTA
>JBBDRU010000133.1:0-1193 GCA_040905305.1 Salibacteraceae bacterium
TCGTACATATCGGGTACTTCGGGAATTTGATATCCCTGATCTAAAAACAACGATCATAAACACACCTTCAGCCCTTGCCCCTGCGGTGGAAGAAAATCTACCTGCTGTAGAAAAAGCAATACGGGTGAATCTAGCAAGTCCGATCGTTGAATATGGCCCCAATAAATTTGTTGAGACCTCTTTTATTTTTGCAGAAGAAGGCTTTTTTGAACTTTTCTCCTTTCCTGTTACCGAAGGTGAGGTTTCCTTACATCGACCTTCTACCATTGTAATTACAGAAGAAATGTCGACCAAGTATTTTCCACAAGAGAATCCGCTGGGAAAAACACTACGAGTAGGCAACACCGAAATGGAAGTAACCGGCGTGATTGCTAACGTTCCTGAAAACTCGCATTTGCAATTCGGCTTTGTCGCGTCATTAAAAGAACCGGAGCTTAATTGGGGACTCAACAATTTTATAACGTACTTATTGTTGCAAAGTGGGCACTCGAAAGATTTGGTTTCTCAGCAAATTGCCGATCTTATTCAGGCTAATACAGATCCCTACAATGAAAGGGATGGAAATGATTTTATTCCTTATCTTCAACCGGTTGAGGGCATTCATCTTGGTCAGGGAGTCTCGGTTAATATTGGGTCTCAAGGAAACATCCTTTATGTGTACTTATTTATTTCCCTAGCTGTATTTATCGTATTGCTGGCATGTATCAACTTTATGAATATGGCTACAGCAAGATCTGCTGAAAGAGCTCGGGAAGTAGGTATGCGCAAAACTCTTGGCTCAAACCGAAGCCAAATTGCATTACAATTTCTTGGGGAATCTGTGACAACCTCCTTATTTGCCCTATTTTTAGCGTTAGCTCTTTCCCAATTAACGCTACCATTTTTAAATGACCTGTCCGGAAAGTCTCTTGAATTTAGCTCGTTAACCGGAGGTATTGAATTAATAACCATCATTGGGTTTACACTGTTGGTTGGAATAATAACCGGCTTATATCCTGCATTTGTTTTAAGTGGATTTAAGCCTTCCCAAGCCGTAAAAGGAATTATGGACAATGGCAGCGGGTATTACCTTCGCAAGGGATTGGTGGTGTTCCAATTCACCATTTCAATTTCTCTTCTTGTGGCAACAGGTGTTGTCTATCAGCAGCTTGAGTTTATGAAAGGCGCCGGACTTGGATTCAATGAAGAAAATG
>JBBDRU010000134.1:0-7053 GCA_040905305.1 Salibacteraceae bacterium
GCCGATCAAAAGCAGGATCATCACCGGCCATTTTTTATGCAAATTCAAATGCAGGATTAAAAATAAAACCACTACCGGTAGCGCCAGAAACATGCGTTCATAGGGAGAAAAAATACTTAAATAACCATCGTGAACCTTCGGCATGGCAAAACTCGCGACTAAAAGAAAAATCAGCGTGAGTGCTGCCCATAAAACGGGTTTATTGTTTTTTATAATACTCCATGTAATGATTCCTGCAAACAGAACAACATAGATCCATGCTTTTTTATAAATAAATGGGGTAAGTGCTGCCCACATTACATCGAGTTTACTTAAGGCCACACTGATCAAGTTCAAGTCAAAAGATGTTGGCCAGGCTTCGTGCACGATCCACTCGGGATGAAGAGATAGGTAGAATTGAAGGGTTAAGTGAGCGATAAAACCAACCCCATAGCCTGCACCAATCAGCATGCTTGTTTTAAGCCAATTATCTTTTTTTGATGCTATTTTAAAAATGGTTATTACTCCACCAAGGAGCGCAGCATTTGCATTGAATGACCAACCGGTAAGGCAGATAAAACCGATCAGAAATAAAGCCCAATTTTTTTCTTTTTTAAAAATGATAAAGGCCAGCGATGTTACAGCAATCCCCGAAACAAAATCTCTCGGCATTGTGCCTAAAAATGCGTATTCCACGGGCATGATCAGAAGCCACAATAAAATGACCATGGCCGTTTTTAAGGATGAACCAAACATGCGAAGCATCAGGGCAAACGGCAGCAACCACAAAAGGCATGTGGATATGGAAAGCGCTGATTCGTAGCTCAGAAAAGAGAGTGGAACGGCTATTATAGATTCCAGCATTGAGCCGTAATTCTGACCGAAGAAGCGCGGCATATGGAAACGTCCTTTGCTGAACTCTTGCGCGGCAAACATCATCAGAACCTGATCAGGATCTACATAGATGGATGAGAACCGGTTGATAATGCGATCGAGGTACTTGATGAAAAGGTAGAGCATGACCAAAACACTGCCCATTTGAAGCCACCAATGTTCACGGAGAGAGATTAAGCGCTTGATCACGGAACAAATCAACAAATTAACCTGTTAGAAATCGCAAGTCTTGGTAATTTTGACGAATGTCAACCTGGAAAATCGCATTTTCTTTTCTCGTTCCAATTTTTGTATTAGTGGTGATTCCCGGAATTATTCATTACGGGTTGGAACCTTTGGCATTTCAAAATGTGTTTTCAACGTTTACAGGAATATTATTTCTACTCACCGGAATCAGCTTTTTGGCTTGGTCATCCGCGCTTTTTGTGGCCTTTGGCAATGGAACTCCCGGGCCCTGGTTTGCAACAGAGAAGCTTGTGATTTTAGGTCCTTATCGTTTCGTTCGCAACCCGATGAACATTGCTGTTATTACTACGCTGTGGGGCGAAACATTGCTTTTTGGGTCTTTCTATATTCTTGCATGGTCAATACTTTATTGGCTGATCAGTGTGGTTTGGTTAAAATGGTGGGAAGAACCACGTTTAGAGCAAAAGTTTGGCGAAATTTACCTGCGATATAAAAAGGAAGTTCCCAATTGGATTCCTTTGAGCAAACCTATCGAATTTGATCCCTAAGCAATGAGTGAAAAAGTAACGGAGGCATCTTCCAACTATGATCGTTTGGAGGAGATGAGTTTTAAAGAATTGCTGGTTCACATGAATCAGGAGGACAAAGCGGTGCCACAGGCCGTTGAAAAATCCATTCCACAAATCGAGGCACTTGCTGAAAAAGTGTTTGAAAGACTGGACAATGGGGGACGGCTGTTTTACGTTGGTGCTGGCACCAGCGGTAGGTTAGGGATTGTTGATGCGAGTGAATGTCCTCCAACTTATGGAGTGCCTCATGGAATGGTTATAGGACTGATTGCAGGAGGCGATGCAGCCATAAGAAAGGCGGTAGAATTTGCAGAGGACAACCCAGATCAGGGTTGGCAAGATTTGCAAACGCATAAGGTATGCACAAAAGATATTGTGATCGGGATCGCTGCATCAGGAACAACCCCTTATGTGGTGGGCGGTCTAAGACATTGCCGCGAAAACGGCATCACGACCGGGTGCGTCACCTGTAACCCCGATGCTCCTGTTACTCATGTGAGCGATTTTCCGATCGAAGTGGTTGTAGGGCCGGAATTTGTTACTGGAAGCACCCGCATGAAAGCTGGAACGGCTCAAAAACTGACTCTTAATATGATCACTACATCGGTCATGGTAAAACTTGGCCGTGTAAAAGGAAACCGCATGGTTGACATGCAGTTAAGCAACGATAAGCTGGTAGATCGAGGAACAAAAATGGTCATGGCCGAAACGGGTTTGGATTATGAGAAGGCCTCAGGATTGCTAAAAATTCACGGCAGCGTTAGAAAGGCGGTGGAGTCAACTAATTCAATGTAATCTTAACAAGCAGAAGTTTTTTTTTGTGAATAGTCTCGGTAGCTTTGCACTGGATTTATGCACAGTATTGAACCATATTTTAACTGGCGTAATTTATACGCAGCAGAAGAGGATGAGCGTTCACCTTTTTATGGCCGTGAATACTCCGAAGTTTACTTTGTCGATGCCATTTACGATCATTACATTCACCCTCAATGGGATAATATTGGTTCTAGCACCCTTTTCATGAAGCTTCTTTACGCAGATTATGAAGATGACTTCGCCATCATCGAACTCATCGGTGAATGGAATGATACCTTACACAACGATATCATGACGCTTAAGCGAGACATCATGGATCAGCTGATAGCGGAGGGTATTCGAAAATTCATCCTGATCGGTGAGAACGTGCTTAATTTTCATAGCTCAGATGATAGCTATTATGAAGAATGGTTTGAAGATATTCAAGAGGATGAAGGTTGGATTGCATTGTTGAATTTTCACCCTCATGTTTTGCAAGACTTTACAGATTCAGGCATAGATAATTACTTCATTTATGGAGGCCCTCTAAATAATTTTAACTGGGAAAGCTATCGTCCACTGCAACTTTTTCAAAAAATTAATCAACTGGTTCAGAGACGATTTGATGTGAATTACATGTTGGATGAAGGCGAGTGATACAGTACTCAGGCGTCTTATTCGGAAAGTTTTGCGTCTGTTAGGAAGTTGCAGCGCCTTGTTCCCCTTACATTTTGCTGCATTATCCTACTTTCACGATTCGTTTGAGCTACGAAATTTGTAGGATGTGACTAAACTGAAATACATAGCTTATTTATTTTTCCCGTTGATTCTATTGAATTACGGCAACGCATTTCCACAATGTGGAGATAGCATTGACCTTGGAACCTGGGTTCAGGAAGGTATTCCTGCAAATGGAAATTGGACGGTTACCGGAGGAGGAAATGCAGTAAACCAGACCATCAATGGCGAACCAACCTTCTATGTAAGTCCCGATAGCTTTATCAATGTGATCATAACAGGAGATATCCGTGTAGCCACAACTGGCGATGACGATTGGGTGGGTTTTGTTTTTGGTTACAACGGTCCTGACACTACCGATCCTGCTAATTATGACTTTTACCTCTTTGACTGGAAGCAGAATGATCAAAATTTTGGCGGATTTTTCGGAGCTGAAGGTTACTCGCTTTCTCGCGTAAACGGACCGGTGGTTAATTTACCCGAGGCGTTCTCGGCAAATGCAGGTCCCTTTGTTGATTTGATCGACAGCCAGTATGGAAACAATGAAGGTTGGAACGACTTACAGACCTACTCGTTTGCTTTGACCTATACAAACACACGTGCTGTAATTGCTATTGACGGTGACACCATTTTTGATGTATTCGGCTGCTTTCCTCCGGGTAGGTTTGGGTTCTACAACTACTCTCAAAGTGATGTTGAATATTCAAATTTTTCTTATCGCGTGGCGGCTGCATTTGAAGTTGTAACTCCTGATGTTTGTTTAGGGGATAGTGCACGTTTTATCGCTCTTAGTGATTCCTGCTTTAATGCAGCAGGGGTGCCTTTAAATAATACGCTTACCGGTTGGTTCTGGGATTTTGGTGATGGAAACACCAGCACAGACACCAATGGAGTTCATTTGTACAACGCACCCGGAACCTATGAGGTCAGTTTAGAAGTAACCGATTATTTAGGTTGTAAGGACACCGCCTACTCCACTGTAAATGTTTACGATGTGAGCGTTGATCTGGGAAATGATACTTCGATTTGCATAGGTGACACGGTAACGCTTGATGCCGATACAAATGCCCTTACCTACAACTGGAGCACAGGAGAAATTACACAAACCATTGAAGTGACGGACTCTGGAAGCTATTCGGTGATAGTTGTTGGAGGAGGAGGATGCTCTGACACCGATACAGTGGTGGTCAGTAACATTGCTCTGCCAGTAGTGGATTTGGGTAACGACACGAGCATTTGCAACAATGACACATTGGTGCTGTATGCAGGTAACCCTGGAGCTGTTTTTTTATGGAATGATGGCTCTGCGCTGGATTCGTTGGTGCTGAACGACTCGGGCACTTATTGGGTCGAAGTACTTTATCCCTCGGGGTGCAGCAATCGCGATACAGCCGTCATAACCAACTACGCTCAACCCGTGGTGAGTCCGCCAAACCCTAGTTATTGCTACGGAGATACCATTTCTGTTTCCGCTGCAGGTGCGAACACTTACACTTGGTTTCCTGCTGTTGGTATTTCTTCGACAGTAGGTACCGTAATCGAGATGTTTACGCTTGTAGATACGCTTTATTCAGTAATAGGAATCGATACCAATGGTTGCACGGACACCTCTATTTTTACTGTGGACGTGCTCGATCTTCCAACAGTGAGTATTACTGGTGGAGACTCCATTTGCGATGGTGATTCCACAGAGTTGGTGCTTTCTTTTACCGGGCTTCCACCGTTTGATGTAAGCTATACCTTAAATGGAGATACCTTTTATCGAAATAATATTACCGCATTTCAAGACACTTTTGCCGTGAGTGATTCGGGGATGTACACACCTTTATCGGTTTCAGATGGTCAATGCTCAAACATTGGATCAGATTCTACATACGTTTACCTAAGGCCATTACCAACCCTTTCCTTTCAAAGCCTGAATGATTCCATTTGCTTTCGTGATAGTATAGCAATATCAGCCATGGGTGCTGATCAATACCTATGGACACCGAGTGCCGGGCTTAATGACTCCGCTGCACAAACAGTAATTGCTTCGCCATCGGCAACAACGCTTTATACCGCCAACGGTACAGATCAATTTGGGTGTTCTGATACGGCTTCTTTCTTGCTCGAGGTGTTACCGCTTCCTATTTTGCAACGCGCAGCAACACCCAATCCGGTGTGTAGTATGGACACCGTGACTTTGGGAGCATCAGGTGCACAGTCGTATTACTGGATTTCTTCCTTGAGCAACGACACGCTGTTTGGAGATACCGTATTTGACGATCCGATCAATCATGTCAACTATTTTCTCACCGGAACGGATAGTTTCGGTTGCTCTGATACGTTATCCATCAATGTGATGGTAGATACACTTCCAGTGGTGAGTATCTTGCCTCAAGACACCGTGTTTTGCCTGAACGATTCAGCACAATTATCAGCATTTGGAGCCAATACTTATGAATGGCAACCGAGCACAGGTTTGAGTGATTCGGTTACTGCAAACGTTATGGCCTCGCCAACAAGCACCTCTGCCTACCAAGTTGTGGGTACCGACTTAAACGGTTGCAAAGGCAGTGACTCTGTAGTGGTAAATATTTGGGATTTGCCAACGGTGGTTAGTAGTGCAGCAACGGACGAAATATGCATTGGCGATACACTTACCATAACAGCATCGGGTGCGGCAACCTATTATTGGACGCCAAATTATCGAATCATCGATGATTCTGCAGCCAATTCGATGGTATATCCTGAAGGTGATACTTCTTATGTTGTTTTTGGAACCGATTCCAATGGTTGCGAAAATATCGACACGTTTGATGTTACTGTTCATCCATTGCCCATTATCGAACTTTCAACACTCAACGATTCTATCTGCCTTTATGATTCCACGACCATAGTGGCAACTGGTGCAGTAAGCTATGATTGGGTGAGCATTCCCGGCTTGAGTGCTTATAATCAAGCATTGGTAAGTGCTTTTCCGGTTACCACCACTTCTTATGAAGTACTTGGAACCGACATCAATGGTTGTGTTTCTTCAAACGACACCGTAATTCGCGTGTTGCAGCTACCGCATATTGTTGCAGCGCCCGCTGTTGGAGCCATCTGTGTTGGTGAAAGTCAACCCATTCGACTGCCGGGGAACTACAGTTATGTATGGAGTCCGACCGACAGTTTGGTTTTTGATGGTAATAACAACGATACGGTTGTTGCGAGCCCGTTGGATACCACTACATATAACATTCTCGCCACCGACTTTTTCGGCTGTCAAAGTGATACCCATTACACCCTGGCTGTCACACCACTGCCTGTAATTACCACAAGTATTGATGACAGCGTTATTTGCCCAGGCGTTCCAACCACTATTCACGTTACTGGAAATTACAGTTTTGAATGGTCACCTATTTACTATTTAAATGGGGTCAATTCGGCAAACCCAACGGTTGCTCCACAAAACTCAAGAAGTTACTATGTTACAGCTACCGGGCCGGGCGATTGTCAATCGTTTGACACCGTTGATGTTGCTGTTTGGCCAACCGGACCATATTCTGCTGGAGGAGATACGGTGATGTGTGAGGGAGACACCGTTCAGTTCGGTGCAAGTGGTGGCGTTTCATACAGTTGGTCGCCATCCATTGGTCTTAGCAATACATCCATTCCAGACCCGATGTGTTACTCGAAAGCCAACCGGTTTTATTATGTTGAAATCACCGATAGTAACGGGTGTAAATCTGAGGAAGCGGTATTCATCACGGTGAATGATCTTCCTTTTGCCAGCGCAGGAAATGACAAGAGCATTTGTTTTGGGGATTCCGTTTGGATAGGTGGTGACCCTTCAGGGTCGGCAGGTGCAAGCTTTGAATGGACACCCGCATCAGGGCTGGATGGCGTGTTTAAACCAAACCCGAATGCA
>JBBDRU010000135.1:0-7045 GCA_040905305.1 Salibacteraceae bacterium
CATTTACAAGTTGCAAAGTAACGTGAAATCTAGGGCTTTAGCTTATCAATAAGAATAATTCTGCCCCGTTGCCTGTAGAATCTGTATCAATCGATTGAGGTCGTGTTCATTCACGAAGTCAATCATGATCTTCCCATTGCCGTTTGGCATGAATTTAAGGTCAACTTTAGCATTCAATTGCTGGCTTATGCCGTATTTGGCATCCTTGTAATATTCTTTTTTCTGAGCTGAATCGTCTCCTGTTGATTTTGGTTTTTTAGCCTTTCTAGCGAGGTTTTCAACATCGCGCACAGAAAGTACTTCATCGATGATGCGTTCGAAAATTTCCAGTTGTTTTTGCTTGTCGTCAACGCTGATCAACGCGCGTGCATGCCCCATGGAAATAATTCCTTTTGATAAAGCCATTTGAATTTCTGGTGGAAGTTTCAGCAAGCGCAAAAAATTGGTGATGTTTGATCGGCTTTTGCTGATTTTTTCGCTGAGTCCTTCGTGGGTCAATTCGCATTCATCGATGAGTCGTTTATAGCTTACTGCTACTTCTATCGGGTTGAGGTCTTCTCGTTGAATGTTTTCTACCAACGCCATTTCAAGCATGGTTTGGTCGTTTGCCACGCGCACATATGCTGGAATGGTATCTAACCCGGCCAACTGTGATGCCCTGAACCTGCGCTCGCCACTTATGAGCTGGTAAGAATCGTTACCCATTTTTCTTACCGTAACCGGTTGAATTACACCATGAGTGCGAATGCTTTCCGCCAGTTCTTCCAGCGCATTGCTTTCAAAGCGCGTTCTCGGTTGAAAAGGATTTGCCTCAATTTTCGAAATGCTGATCTCACTCGTTGATCCAACCGTTGCTCCTGAAAGACCTGAACTGTTTGTAATGTCCGTTTCGTCATTTTCAAGCAGGGCGCTCAACCCTCTTCCTAAAGCACTTTTCTTAGGATTCGCCATCGTATTCCTCCACTATTTTATCCTTATCGCTGATGCGGGTAAGGTCATTTTTTTGTAAGATTTCGCGTGCCAGGTTAAGGTAGTTTACCGAACCCGAACAGGATGCATCATGCGTAATAATTGTTTCACCATGCGATGGAGCTTCTCCTAATCGTGTATTGCGATGGACAATCGTGTCAAACACCAATTGCTGAAAATGCATTTTCACCTCTTCCACCACTTGATTCGCTAGTCTAAGTCGCTGGTCATACATGGTTAACAACATGCCTTCAATGCTCAGGTCTTGATTCAATCGAGACTGCACAATTTTTATGGTGTTCAATAATTTACCGAGGCCTTCCAACGCGAAATATTCACATTGAACAGGAATGATCACGCTATCCGCAGCGGTGAGCGCATTCACGGTGATCAAGCCGAGGGAAGGAGAGCAATCGATGATCACAAAATCATAATCGTCTTTCACTTTGTTAAGTGCCATTCGCATCATTCGCTCCCGGTTAGGCAGGTTGATGATCTCTATTTCAGCACCGACCAAATCGATGTGTGCCGGAAGAATATCCAGGTTTGGACTTTTTGTGCTTAAAATGATGTCTTTTGGCTCCACCTGATTGATGATGCACTCATAGATGCTCGTGCGCACGTTTCGAGGGTCAAAACCAACTCCTGAAGTAGCATTGGCCTGTGGATCGGCATCAACGATTAAGGTGCGTTTTTCCAACACGCCTAAAGCAGCTGCTAAATTGATACTGGTGGTTGTTTTTCCCACGCCACCTTTCTGATTTGCTATCGCTATAATTTTTCCCATGTTCTTAAAGTGCTTTGGTTTCGCCAATGTTCATCAGCGCAATGTTTTTTCTTGTTTTGGAGAATATTTTTTTGACATCCTCATGGTCAATTTCTATGTAGCCAAAAGTGTCGTAATGCATTCCGATCACGTTTTGACAATTGAGCATTTCTGAAGCTCTTGCGGCTTCAATCGGCCCCATTGTGAAGTTGTCTCCAATGGGTAAAATGGCCCAATCAATGTTGTGTTGTTCGCCATAAAGCTCCATTTCGCGGGTGAGTGCTGTGTCTCCGGCATAATAAATTACTTTATCGTCAGCAGAAATAATAAAACCTCCGGGGTTTCCTCCGTTGGATCCATCCGGCAACATGCTGGAATGAATGGCTTGCACATATTTTACTTTACCAAAGTCAAAACTCCACGAGCCGCCAAAGTTCATCGGATGCACGTTTTTAATTCCTTTGTTTTGATACCATGTCACAATTTCAAAATTGCTGATCAGGGTGGCTCCGGTTCGCTTCAAAATGCGCTCTGCATCAGCCACATGATCTTCATGCCCATGCGAAAGCAAAATATAATCACATTCGATTTTATCTACATCAATTTCCTTTGCCAACTCATTCGGTGAAATGAATGGGTCAAACAAAAGCCTGGCTGATGAGGTTTCTATTAAAAAACTGGAATGTCCGAAGTAGGTTATCTTCATAGATAGCGCTTTCTTTGCTGTATTCAAAAGTCTAATAAATCTAATGAGAAATGAGGGGGTGATCGGTTTCTTTATCCCGCATTTTTTAACAAAAATCTGTGAACGAGCAAGTGATTACGATTATTAGCGGTACCAACCGCCCGCAGAACATAAGTATAAAGATAGCTTCGGCAGTTGCTGAGTTATTAACAACGATGGACCAGCAGGTTCAAATTTTGGACTTGCAAAAGTTGCCGTCTGATTTTGCATTTAAAAATGATGTTTTTGGAAATCCTGATCCCGGATTTTCAACCGTTGCCGAACAATTTGTAGCCAATGCCGATAAATTTGTGTTTGTCATTCCTGAATACAACGGTAGTTTCCCCGGGGTGTGTAAAGCCTTTATCGATTCGGTTTGGCCCGATCATTTTAAGGGTAAAAAAGCTGCGCTGGTCGGTCTTTCATCGGGCAGGGCAGGCAATTTACGCGGTGTCGATCACCTTACCGGTATTTTGCACTATTTGAATATTCAGGTGCTTCCAACTACCGTAAATATTATTCATGTCGATGCTCACCTCAGTGACGATGGTTATTTGAACAACCAAAAAACATTGCAACAACTTCAGCAGCTATCGAAGGGGTTGATCGCCATGTAACAACCTGAGCTCGATCATTCACCACGATTCAGACTGCCTATGAATATCTGATTTTCCGAATAATAATCGAACTGAGGTAAACAACAAAAAAACGCTGCCAAAGTATGAACAGCGTTTCGTTTTTAGGTTAAACAAAAATCAAAGAAGTTTATTCGCGCAAGTCGATGATATCGTCTGCCTTGCTCTCATCAAATTCAAAATCTGCATCGGTGAGATTGATGTTTGATTTGAAATTTTTGAGACGGTAGGTATAGATGTTTCCATCTTTATACTTTACGATCATGCTTACGAGTTCCAAATTTGGCTTATCCACATTCACCACAACGGTGTGGTAGGGTTTGCTGCCCGGGTCAACAGGAAACATGCGAATGACTTCTGCGGATTTACCATCAACGGTGGCTTGTCCATCGTATTGATATTTAAAACCTTTTTTATACATGTGGAAGAGGTTGGAAGGATTCATGATGTTTCCTTCTTCTTCGTCTTCTTCGGGCATGTCAGAAATTTGTAATTCACCTACATCTTCGATAAACGTCCAAACCGTTTCACCATTTGAGGTGATTTGCTGTCCGGCAATGTTGAGCTGATATTTCTTGTTGCCTTTCACCTTTACGCTGCCTTTCTGGGTTTCGTTGATGCTCTCCCCATCATTGGTCAAGGTATATTCAAAATCAGCGCTGAAAGATTTAAATTCCTTGGCTTTGTTGCTCAAGGCGTCCAGGATTTCTTGTGCTTTTGGATCTTTCGGATTGAGATCGCTTTCTTCTCGTTGAGAAAACGCAGATATTCCAATCATAAAAAAGATCAGAATTGCGCTCGTTGTTTTTGCGTGAATCATGTTATTCATTTTTGTTGTCTAGGTTACTCAAATGTTGTTCCAAACTTACTTCATCAGGAATTAAAACTTGCCGGGCTTTGCTTCCTTCAAACGGACCGATGATGCCGGCCGCTTCCAATTGATCTACAATTCTTCCTGCTCGATTATAGCCCAATTTTAATTTTCGTTGCAACAAAGAAGCGCTGCCTTGCTGATGCAATACAATAACGTGTGCGGCATCTTCAAACAATGCATCGCGATCCATGTCATCAAACGATGATCCGCTGCCAGATTCCTCGCCTACAAATTCAGGAAGCAGATGGGCATCAGGATAACCTTGCTGATCACCGATAAATTCTGTTATTTTCTCTACCTCAGGGGTATCAACAAATGCGCACTGAAGCCTGATTAAATCATTGCCATTGCTGTAGAGCATATCACCCCGGCCGATGAGCTGCTCTGCGCCACCGGTATCTAAAATGGTTCGTGAATCGATTTTTGAGGTTACCCTAAAGGCTATTCGGCTCGGAAAGTTTGCTTTGATCGTTCCTGTGATGATGTTTACCGATGGCCGCTGTGTGGCAATGATCAAATGGATGCCGATGGCACGCGCCAATTGCGCCAATCGGGCGATCGGAGTTTCTACCTCCTTGCCTGCAGTCATGATCAGGTCGGCAAATTCGTCCACCACCAAAACAATGTATGGCAGGTAGCGATGCCCGTCATTTGGGTTGAGTTTGCGCTTTACAAATTTGGCGTTGTATTCCTTGATATTTCTGCACTGCGCGTTTTTCAACAGTTCATAACGATCGTCCATTTCAATGCACAGCGAGTTGAGTGTGGCAACCACTTTACTTGTGTCTGTGATGATGGCTTCTTCTTCACCGGGAAGTTTTGCCAGAAAGTGACGCTCGATTTTATTGAACAGCGTAAGCTCAACTTTTTTAGGGTCAACCAACACAAACTTCACTTGTGCAGGGTGCTTTTTATAAAGCAGTGAGGTGAGGATGCAGTTTAACCCAACAGATTTACCCTGACCCGTTGCACCAGCCATGAGCAAGTGAGGCATTTTAGCCAGGTCGGTTACGTAGGTTTCATTTGAAATGGTTTTTCCAATGGCAATCGGAAGCTCCATTTTGCTGTGCTGAAATTTCTCTGATTGAATCACTGTGAGCATGGATACCACATCGGGCGTTTGGTTTGGTACTTCAATGCCGATGGTGCCTTTGCCGGGAATGGGGGCGATAATTCTAATGCCAAGTGCAGCAAGACTCAAGGCGATGTCGTCTTCTAAATTTTTGATCTTTGATATGCGCACCCCGGCTTCAGGAACAATTTCGTAGAGGGTAACGGTTGGCCCGATGGTCGCTTTGATCTTGGAAATGCCAATATTGTAGTTGTTCAGGGTTTGAACGATATTGTTTTTGTTGCGTTCGAGCTCGTCTCGTTCCACCTGAATGTTTCCATCGCCATGGTCTTCGAGCAGCTCGGGTGGTGGAAACTTATACCTTCCCAAATCAAGCATAGGATCGTAATCGGCCAGTTCATCGGTGCTCACTTTTTCATCGTCACTTAACGCTTCATCACCGCTGGCTTCTTCTACGTCAAAGGCAATATCTTCTTCGCTTGATTCATCTGCGTCTTTCGGGTTAGAATCCGCTTTTTCCGTTTCCTTTGGGTTCAGGTCAGGCGCTGCTTCTTCTGGCTCATCTACCTCCATTTCCAGTTCGTCACCTTCGTGTTCCTGATGGTTTTCTTTTTCGTCAGTCTCTTCAGCGCTTAGGTCTATTTCAGCCGTTTCATCTTCCAACCCGGTCTGAGCTTCATTTTGAGGTTGCGCATCTTCCTGCTCGTCATCATCACTGTTCATGGAAGCCAGCGCGGGATCTTCTTCGTGTTTTTGAAAAGACAGTGCGCCCAGCATTTGAGCGATGGAAATATTGAGAAACACGATCACATAAACCAAAAGCGAGAAGAAGATCAAAGCGTAAGCACCTATTTTACCAAAAATTCCGGTTAGCCAAATGCTCGTGTTGAATCCAAACGCACCGCCAAGAAACAGAAAGTTTTCCGTGAAAAAAGCGCCCAGAAAAATCGATGTCCAAATGAGGAAAAAGATGGAATGCCCGATGGTTTTCCAGAATGGAAGCAATTCAACCTTGAACAAGATTCTGAAACCTAATAAAAACGTGATAAGGGTGAACACATAGGAAGAAATTCCAAAACCGTTGTTGATCAATTGATGGCTGATGAGCGCGCCAAACGTGCCGAGCCAGTTTTCGATGTGGAGGCTTGGATCGCTCCAAATGTTCAACCAGGATAGGTGGAAGAGTTTGTCTTGATCAACTGTCCATGTAATGAGGTATGAGGTGAAAGCAAGCAGCAATACTCCGCTGAGCAAAAGAAAAAACAGCCCGGCAACGTTGCGTGTGCGTTCATCTTTAAAAAAACCACGCACCTTTTCCAAACCGAGCATTTCTGAAATGTTCAATGCTTTTTTGCTCGGTTTTTCCTTTTTCTTTTGACCTTTTTTTAGCTGGTCACCAACCTGGTTTTTATAATGATTCGAATAACTCAAATGCCATGGGCTTTAACCGCCAAAGTTATCAGGGTGCAGCGCGCATTCAGACCTACACGCCCAGAGTTATCAAATGATTTTTAAACATTGATGAAAGCGACAGGAGCCGGATTGAGTTTTCAACTTTTTTGGTTTTGGGTATTTGTTTCTTTCTATGCCTGACTGATTTCCATCCGAAATTTGTCTTATATTTCGCAGAATATGGAATATCTTAAACTTATTCCAAAAATGCATGCTACCGCCCTTGCAGACACCTTGCTGCACGATGAGGCTATGATGGCCGATGTGGTAGATTGGGCAGAAACAGACGGTTCAACTGCACAAATGCCTTCGCGGGTATTGCTTGAGTTTTTAGAAGAAGGTTATTATAATATACCGGAAAGAAACGGCTCGCGCAATATTCCTGAAATACTTATTCCACCCTCCGGTGCCCTTAACAAAAAAGGCAGGGACAACCGTCAGGAAGAATCTTTAGAAGAGGAAGCATTGCCAACTGACTTCACCGCCTATCCGAATCCATTTGACGGCAGCATCACGTTTGTTACCAGCGGTGTAGTTGGTCAGATTGTGATCT
>JBBDRU010000136.1:0-1190 GCA_040905305.1 Salibacteraceae bacterium
CAACTCCTCCGCCTGATGCTGCGCAAAGTATCCGGGTGTTACATTGTAACCCACCTCTCTTTTACCACTTGTAACCGATTCAATCCCAGCCAGAATACGTATCAATGTTGATTTACCTGCACCGTTGGGTCCCACAACCGCAATTTTATCCCCGCGCTCTACTTCATAGTTGATCCCTCCAAAAACGGTCAAATCACCATATCTTTTAACCAGACTTTCCAAAGTCAAAACCAACTGACCTGAACGTTCCGGGGGTGGAAATCGAAATGAAATCTCAGACTGATCCTCTTCAAAAGTAATTCTTTCCAGCTTTTCCAACTGTTTAATTCGGCTCTGAACCTGCTTCGCTTTTGTAGCTTTTGCACGAAAACGATCAATAAAATCCTGGGTCTGTTTAATCTCTTTCTGCTGATTTTCATACTGTTTTTTGAGCATATCCAACTCTTCAGCATATTTCTTTTCATAAAACGTAAAGTTTCCTGAGTAGTCAAACATATCTCCGCTCTGAAGTGCAAGTGTTCGAGTTGTGACGATATTCAGGAATGATCTGTCGTGAGAAACCAGTATTACAGCACCTTCAAACTGCAGAAGGAACTGTTCAATCCACTGCAACGATTCAATATCCAGGTGATTTGTTGGCTCATCCAGGAGCAGATAGGTTGGATTCATCAGCAACAGTTTGGCCAGCGCAACACGCATCAACCAGCCCCCGCTAAATTCTGTTGTAGGCCGTGCGAGGTCTTTTTCACTAAATCCCAACCCTTTCAATACCCGAACGATATCAGATTTGATGGAATACGCTCCAAGATTTTCAAGTTGATGCTGTATGTGGCCGAATTCCTCAATGGCTTGATGATGATCATCACTCTTCGGATCCAGGCCTTCGAGCTGTTTTTGAACTACTGCCTGACGATTTCTTAGGCTTAAAACCTCTTTAAAAACCTGTTCCACCTCTTCAAAAACAGTCAATTTGGGATCGGGATCCACGCCATCCTGAGGCAGATAACCGATGGTGGCCTGATTACTCATCTTGATGGACCCGGAATCTGCCTGCTGAATTCCGGCGATCAGTTTCAAAAGTGTAGATTTTCCGGCGCCGTTAGGTCCAACCAAACCAATTCTTTCACCGGGGTTAATCATTGCAGTAATGGAATCAAAAAGGGGTCTTTCGCCAAAAAAAAGCGTGATAT
>JBBDRU010000137.1:0-7027 GCA_040905305.1 Salibacteraceae bacterium
TGGTAATTACCACCACCTTCAACAGCCTGGAAAGCCTGCGTGAAAACACCCAGCGCTTTGATTACGTTTTCCTCGGCTCTGTTTTTAACAGTCACTCCTATTACAGCCGTGATGAAGAGGCAGGTATGAATATGTTGAAGTCCATTGTAAAGAAATCGCCATCCGTTGTTTATGCGCTGGGCGGTGTTACTCCTGAACGCATTCCAATGGTTGAAGAGGCCGGATTTGGCGGTGTTGGACTTTCTTCTGCAGTTTGGAAAAACTTCGACAAGAACCCTGAAAAAGTACTTTCAGTCATCAAAGCTGCCTAAAATCGCAACTTTAACCCTGCCAGAAAGTTCGTTCCTGCCTGAGGATAATAAAAGTTTTCTGTGATCATAGAACCATAAATATAGCTGTAGGTATATCCGTTTGATTCATACATTTCATTCAGCAGATTGTTGATCAACAGGCTGAATTGGACACGCTTTAACGCCTTTATTTTAGGCTCATAGGTGATGCGGAAATCATTCACAAAATATGGGCTGATCGTTTTATTTTCATCGGATGTATTGTCCAAATATTGTTTTCCGACATACTTTGTCATCAGTGCCACTTCCAGGCCAAATGGCATCTTATAGCCGAGTTGAGAACCCGCAATAATGTTTGGAGAAAAAGCAATGTCTGTGTTTTGGTGTTCAACCTCCACTACATCAAACCCCTCTGTGTAGTCATAAATCAGTTCCGTAAACGAAGCGATTTTATTCTGGCTCAAGGTGAGGTTGGGTTGCCAGTAAATACCGTTTTCAAGCTGAATTTTGAGCGAAGCTTCCACACCAGCGCGATAGCTGCTGTTTACGTTGGCTCTAACAGGTGCACCCACATCATTCACCTCACCTGTCAACACCAATTGATCGGTATAATGCATATAATAAGCATTCACCGAAGATGAAAAAAGGTTGAAGCGTTGATTCCATCCCAACTCAATATCGGTAAGGTATTCTGGGTTTGGAACTACCCCCGGAACAGCATCTATAAAATCGTTTCTGACCGGTTCACGGCTTGCCCGGGAAATTGATGCAAACAGCGATTGCTGTGAATTGATGTGATAGGAAACGCCTGCTTTTGGATTGATGAAAAAATATTCTTCATTAACATCTATCGGCCGTTGGTCATTGTCAACCCCGAGTGCTTGATAATCGATGAGTCTTGCCTGAACATCGGTGTAAATTCGCCACTGGCTGAGAGTAAGTTCCCACTTTAAGTAATTTGACACATCGAGTTTTTGAGAAGTTGATTCATAATAACGGTCCCGGATATCATTGTTTGGTGCAAGCCCTGCCCAAATAACTTCACCAAAATGATCACCGATGTATTCGTTCGCACTTCCACCCAAGGTCAATCGATTGCGTCCCTTTTTATATTGAAGGCTATAAACTCCGCCATAAAAATGATTTTCTAACCACCGTCTTACTATAATATCAGCAGTGCTTACCGTATCGTTGCCAATAACGGGGTTATCTAAACCAAAATCAGCAAGGTCATCATTCGCTTTGAATTGCTCAAAATAACCGCGGCCATAAGTATAATGACCTGTTAGGTTAAGTTTTAGGTGATCACCTAACTGCCAACCAGTGATCAGTTGGTAGTGATCCTGTCCATAATTGTCAATTTCATTATCGTATTCATAATAATTGTAAGTACGTCCGCTGGTCAACAGATTTTCCGTTTGCGATTCTGATAATCCGTTGTTGATGGCGTGCTCAAGCATGGCAGTTTCATCACCATTGATGCGCGATTCAGGTGTTCCCCACCATGCCTGCTGGGTAACTTCTTTTCCCGAAAAGGTCATCGCTTTTACCATCATTTTTTCTCCGTAATAAGCGCCTGATAAATAGTATGACCTCAGATCAGAAGCAGATCGATCAATGTATCCATCTGAACCGATGTAAGACAAGCGACCTTCAAAATGAAAATGATCATTGATCAAACCTGAATTGAAAATGGCATTGTGTCTCCGTGTGTTAAACGACCCGTAAGAATTGTTGATCTCAACGTAAGAAACCGTATCGATGGTTGATGTTTCTAGATTGATGGAGGCCCCAAATGCCGCTGCACCATTGGATGATGTGCCAACACCTCTCTGAATCTGAATATTTTCGGTTGATGAAGCAAAATCAGGCATATTCACCCAAAACACTCCATGTGATTCAGCATCGTTTACCGGCACACCGTTTATGGTGACATTGATGCGTGTGGCATCACTTCCTCTTATTCTTAATCCCGTGTACCCCACACCTGCTCCCGCATCGGAAGTAGTGACGGCAGAAACCGCTTGATTGAGTAAAATCGGCAAATCTTGTGCGAGGTTGTTTTGTTCTATAAATTCTTTGGAAAGGTTTTCAAATGCCATGGGCGTGGTTTCTCCAGCTCTTGTTGCTTCCACCACAAATTCTTTTGACATCAAGGGGCTTAAACTTAGCTGAACATCGTATTGAAACGGAGATTCAACCTCAAGGGTATCAACTTGAGTCTTGTAGCCCAAAAATTCAACTTTTAGCGGAATGCTGCCCGCTTTCACCTTAAGCTTATAAACGCCCTGCGCATCAGTGACAGTACCGGCAAGTGATTGTGCGTTGTACACAGAAGCACCCACCAAGGGCGCATCGTTTTCACCGGTAATCTTTCCTGATACTATAAACGATTGAGCAACTGAAAAGGTGGAAATCAAGGTTGTTCCAATGAGGCAAATGATTTTCTGCATGACTCTATTTGTTTTAAAATTAGAGCCAACCGAAGTATTCGGTAAAACAAACCATTGCGGATTTGCCGTCTTCCTTCCCGGTATTATCCGGGCAGGTTCGATGGGTCTAATCTCAGAATTCCAATTGAATGGAAAACACCCCAGTCAGCTGCTGCAAACCTAAAAACTAAGGCATAAAAAAAGCCCCGGATTGGGGCTTTTATTTTTTTTAAGCGGTAACTCGCTTTTTTCGAGGCAATAAGCGATTACGCTTCAAGCTTTTGTGGATACGCTCCAGCCGTTCTTCTACCGTTCCCTCTATTTCGATAAATCGCTTTCCGGCTTTCACCAGTGCTTTTTTGTAATTATCGTAAAGCTCAAGTCGATCGTCAGGGTTCTCTCTTAGGTCATCGTATTCCCAATCGATGCCCTCGTGGCCGCAAAGGACATAAAGTTGATAGGGTTTTTCCAAAAACTGGCGTTCAATCCAGTTTTGGGCGCGGCCAAATCTCATTTCTGCCCAAATTTTAACTACCAGGGTATTGGTGTCACAGATTAAAAAGTGATTAGCCTGATCTGCCACTAAATATTCTTTTTCCAATTGACCTTTTGCTATTTCAAGCAAATCATCCTGATTGTAATTTCGACCCAATTCTTCTAAATACTCGCGTGAATACTCTTCGACAAAAGGTTCATTCCAATACTCTGCCAGTGCTTTTGCTAATGTGGTTTTGCCTGAGCATTCAGGACCGACTAATGCTAGTTTGACCAGCTTTTTATCTCCACTTCCATTTCTTGATAGGTTAGCACTTTCAATAGTTTCTTGCTCCATACTTCTTGCTGTTTCGTCAGTCTGTAATCTTTCAATCAGGCTTCGAGCTCATGGCTTATAACCTTCGATCGGGTCATGAAAACAGTTTGCAAAATTACTGATTTAAACCTTAATCACCACAGGTTCAAAACTTCTAAGTTTAAAGCCCTTCAGCGCTGCCTTCGAGGTCGGTTCCGAGTACTTTTAACACAAAAACTGTTTTATCATGTTCTGAATAGCTCTTTTTCATACCAGTTTTCAGCGCATCAAAAATTGAATCAAAATCGCCAAAAAGGTGGGTAGATGTTTCGTTTACCCTTACTTTAAAACCACCCATCGACTTTATGTGGTCTATAAATGAAAGGATATATGATTCATAGTCTTTATCGAGCGGATACATCGAAATTTCAACGGTTGCTTGCATAGTGTCAGGATAATTTATTCATAACCGAGTCTTCCACTTTGTGCGGTAAGGTCACATTCAAAAGAGGTTCTTTCTCCATGGCTCGCTTTATGGCAAAAATGGCTTCATCATTTCGGGCCCAATTTCTGCGCGCAATTCCATTGTTTACATCCCAATGAAGCATCATTTTTAACCTACGATTAGCATCTTCTGTACCGTCCAACAACATACCATACCCACCATTGATGACTTCTCCCCAACCTACGCCACCACCGTTGTGCAGGCTGATCCATGTGGCTCCTCTGAACCCATCTCCCACAAAATTTTGAACGGCCATATCTGCGGTAAACTGCGACCCATCATAAATATTACTCGTTTCACGAAATGGCGAGTCTGTTCCCGAAACATCGTGGTGATCCCTGCCTAAAACCACCGGCCCTATTTTACCCTTTGCAATGGCTTTATTAAAAGCTTTGGCGATTTGTATTCTTCCGTCTGCATCTGCATACAAAATACGCGCTTGTGAGCCCACCACCATTTTATTCTTACCTGCTTCTTTGATCCACTTGATGTTGTCATCCATTTGCTGGTGAATTTCGTCTGGTGAATTTTCCTTCAGTCTTTCGAGCACCTTGCAAGCTATTTGATCGGTCTTCTCCAGATCGTCCGGATTTCCGCTGGCACATACCCACCTAAATGGTCCAAATCCGTAATCGAAGCACATCGGCCCCATGATGTCTTGAACATAACTGGGATACTTAAAATCGATACCGTTTTCAGCCATCACATCAGCTCCTGCGCGACTGGCCTCGAGCAAAAAGGCATTTCCATAATCAAAGAAATACATACCTCGCTCTGTAAGTTTATTCACCGCATCAGCGTGCCTCCGCAGCGTTTCCTGCACAAGCTCTTTGAACCGAGCAGGCTCCTTTGCCATGATTTCCTTTGCTTCCTCAAAACCGATTTGAACCGGATAATATCCACCAGCCCATGGATTGTGCAACGAGGTTTGATCAGAGCCTAAATCGACTTTAATGTTTCCTTCTACCAGCTTCTCCCACAAGGTGACTATATTTCCCAAATATGCTATAGAGCGCGGTTGCCTTTTCATCTGCCATTCAAGCGCTACCTCTATCGCTTTGTCGGCATCATCTATCACCTCATCAACCCAACCTTGTTCCTTTCGCTTGTAAGCCGCCTTTGGATCAACCTCGGCAGTAATACTCACCACCCCGGCAATGTTTCCGGCTTTGGGTTGGGCACCGCTCATTCCACCCAGGCCTGCGGTAACAAACAATTTTCCTTCTATGGACCCACCAATTTTTCGAGAAGCGTTCAACACCGTGATGGTGGTGCCGTGAACAATTCCTTGCGGGCCGATATACATGTAGCTACCAGCTGTCATCTGCCCGTATTGCGTCACGCCCAGCGCGTTGAATCTTTCCCAATCGTCTGGTTTGGAATAGTTAGGAATCATCATTCCATTGGTGACCACCACACGTGGTGCATCTTTATGAGAAGGGAAAAGCCCCATCGGATGGCCACTATACATAGACAAAGTTTGATCGTCCGTCATTTCACTCAGGTACTTCATGGTAAGCCGATACTGCGCCCAATTCTGAAAAACCGCTCCATTCCCACCATAAGTAATCAATTCATGCGGATGTTGAGCCACATTCGGATCAAGGTTATTTTGGATCATGAGCATGATGGCTCTGGCCTGCTGACATTTTCCCGGATACTCAGAAATTGGCCTGGCAAACATTTCGTAATCTGGGCGAAAACGATACATATAAACGCGCCCATACTCTTTTAATTCATGTGCAAACTCAGGCGCCAATTCTTCATGCCATTCTTCAGGAAAATAGCGCAAAGCATTTCTTATGGCCAATTTAAACTCTTCGAATGAAAGGATACGTTTGCGTTTTGGAGCGTGACTGACAGAGTCATCCAATGGTTTTGGCCGGGGCAAGGAAGAAGGAATTCCTTCTTTAAGCTGTTTTTTAAAGCTCATGGGCAACGAATTTCAAGATTGACGCAAAGATAAAAGACCTACTTGCGATCGAACCTGCCCGTCTTTTTATTGTAATTGTATGGACAATGTTTGCAACCGCTTTTGCAGCAATAGCCACGCTTGAGGTGATATTTTTCAGTGAAAACGATGTAGCCGTCCACGCTCATGTAATAATCCTCAGGATCGAGCTTCGATTTATTTCCGGTGCCACACACGCCTTCAAACATACGTTTCTGCAATGATTAGTTAGTTTCGGCTCTTGAAACATGATTAACTTACAATGGTTCAGAACCGAGAAGATTTTTTTCAATTGCCCATATCGCTTATCACAGAAATCAACGGAGTAAAGCTTTTTATGAAGCGCGATGACTTGATCCATCCGCATGTTTCGGGCAATAAATTATATAAGCTCAGGTACAATTTTATCGAGGCGAAGAAAAACGGGTTTGACCGCATATTGACCTTTGGAGGTGCTTTTTCAAACCACCTGGCTGCAACGGCTTCTTATGCGCAAGACCAGCAGCTAAAATGCATTGGTGTAGTGCGTGGCGAGCGTCCGGCAACAATCAATCCAACGTTAAAATTTTGCATAGACCGGGGCGTGGAACTAAAATTTGTTTCGCGCAGCGACTATCGTCAAAAAACAGATGCGGCTTTTCTGGATGGTCTGAGGAGCGAGTTTCACAACCCATTTATCATTCCTGAAGGCGGTAACAACGAGCTGGGCATAAAAGGATCTGGTGAAATGCTGGACGAGCGCACCACTGGTTTTGATGCAATCATTTGCCCAATCGGAACCGGAACCACAGTAGGCGGGTTGTTAAAGGCCGCTGCCGAACATCAACGTGTCATTGGCCTACCTGTGCATAAGCATGCCGATATCATGGAAGATGTGAGAGCGATGGAGCCTTCGCTTTCAGACCACTTTCACAAACTCACACTATGGACAGATTATCACTTTGGGGGATACGCCAAATGGGACAATCGATTACTGCAATTCATCCAAAGCTTTTACAGCGAATTCAGCATCAAGCTCGACCCCATTTACACCGGTAAAGCGATGTTTGCAACAATGGA
>JBBDRU010000138.1:0-38638 GCA_040905305.1 Salibacteraceae bacterium
TTGCTACGTATTTTAACTTTGATTCCTGTTTAGTTTAACTGAAATGATTAAAACCTTACTGCCGATTGCTTTGATAGGATGCATAGCCTTAAATGCTTGTCAGCACGACCCTTTTCCTCCGAGAATAGTGGAGGTTGAGATGGAAGATACTACGGGAATTTCTGATACTACGGACATTTCTGATACTACGGGCATTTCTGACACTTTATCGAATGATCAAAGTTGCCATCCGGATACGGTTTATTTTCAGCGTGATGTTTTACCATTGATTACTGCTAACTGCGCCAATGCATGTCATAACCCCGATGGTGGTAATAATGGTGTTATACTTACGGATTACGCCAATATCATTGCTGATGGTGACATACGTGCTGGAGATCCTGAAGGAAGCGATTTGTATGAGATGATTACCGAGGATGATGTTGATAAGCGTATGCCTCCTGCTCCGGCTGCCGCATTAAGTGCAGAACAGATTGATCTGATCAGGACATGGATAAACCAGGGAGCCTTGAACAATACCTGTGATTTTGATAGTGGCTCAACAGACTCAGCAGACTGTGATCCGAGTGAAGTTTCTTTTGACTCAGATATCACACCGATTTTTGAAAGTTATGGATGCATTTCATGTCATGGAGGCGGGAGTGTGATTTTAAACAATCACGCTGGTGTGAAAACAGTAGCAGACAATGGAAAACTGGTCGGAGCTATCAATCATCAAACTGGTTTTGCAGCCATGCCTCAAGGTGGCGAGAAAATGGACTCTTGTGATATTGCCACCATCGAAAAATGGGTCGAAGAAGGAAGTTTGGATAATTGATATGAATAAAACGGTTTACTACATCGCATCAGCACTCTTGTTAGTGACAGTCATTACTAATGAAGGATGCTATTATGATAACGCAGAAGACCTCTATCCAGTAGATACGGTTTTGGTTCCGATAGATACGAATTCAACTCAGGTTTCATGGATGGGTCGGGTAGAACCTATAATTGAAAGCAACTGTGCTACTTCAGGCGGCTGTCATGCTGCAAATAGTGGCACTCGTCAGCCGCTTACCACTTATGATGAGGTGAAAAGTGCCATCGAAAATTGGGATTTAAAAAACCGCGTAGAAAGCGGTTCCATGCCGCCAACAGGAACGCTACCAGCTACAGAAAAAAAGGCAATCATTGATTGGATTAATGATGATTATCCAAATAACTAACTTGCACTTATGAAAAATAAAGGATTCAATCTACTTCTTTTTGCAATGACGATTAGTGTTTTACTCACTACCTCCTGCGGTCATAGCGATACGGCAGACCAAAAACCTGCTTTTGTAATCACTTCAGATGAGATCGTTCAGGCTTTTTTAGACGATGAAAAAGCAGCTAATGCAAAATACAACGACCTTATCATACAAGTCAGTGGTCCTGTGATGGAATTAAATAAAATTGATGGTGAAGTCACTGGAATTAAACTTTCATCAGACGAATTTAATATCGTGAATTGTACCTTTCAATACCCTGTTGAAGAGGCCACATTAGAAGGAGGTGTGATCACGGTAAAAGGCATTTGTTCGGGTTTTTTAGGAGATGCGTCTTCCATGCTTCCCGGAGGAACAGTAGAAATTAAAAGAGCAAGCATTGTAGGAAATTAATAAATGACGAATCAAACACACAATCAATTATGAAAAACAGTATTCTCCTCATAGCATTGACCTTGATGATAGGTCAAACTGCCTTTAGTCAAGGTAAATATTTTACACGAGATGGTCATGTAAGTTTCTTCTCTGAAACCCCGGTTGAGGATATAGAAGCTCACAATGAAAAAATGACCTGTGTTTTAGATAGCGATAATGGTAACGTTGAATTTGCAGTCTTAATTAAATCATTTGAGTTTGAAAAAGCCCTGATGGAAGAGCATTTCAACGAAAATTATATGGAATCAAACGAATTTCCAAAAGCCACTTTCAAAGGAACCATTCAAGAGTTTGTGGGAATTCGTGATTCTGGGTTTCCTCCCGGAGTAGAAATGATCGCTAAGGGCACAATGATGATTCACGGAGTAGAAAAACCAGTTGAGGCTGTGGGTTATGTTGACAATACAAGCGATGGGCTTCGACTCAGGTCAACCTTCCTTGTTGCTCCTGAAGATTATGATATTGAAATTCCAAACACGGTTCGCGAAAATATCGCCAAGGAGATTACTGTAACCGTAGATGCCGACCTTAAGCCGTTGAAGAAATAAGCATGCTGAAACGCGGTTTACTTATTGCTTTGATGGCTCTCCTAGGAAATGAAGGAATGGGCCAGGATGACAGTTTGTTAGATCTGCTTCCGGAAGATGATGAGCCTCAAATTGAGTATGCCACAGCCGGGTTCAAAACCACGCGCATCATCAATGGTCATTCTTTTGAAATGAACGCCCATGGAGTGATGGACTTTAAGATTTCTCACCGTTTTGGAACGCTGAACAGTGGCGCCATCAACTTTTTCGGATTAGACAACGCTTTGATGCGTTTGGGGTTAGATTATGGAATAACTCCCTGGCTCAACATAGGTATTGGCAGAAGCGGAGGAAGTGTAAAGTTTTACGATGGATTTGTAAAGGCTAAATTTTTGAAACAGCAAACAGGTAAGAAGAATATTCCGGTCAGCGCGCTTTGGGTGAGTGATATGGCTATTGATGGTAACCCTGTAACCAGCTCTGAGTTAGATCCTTATCTTTTTTCCAATCGGCTATATTACACCCATCAGTTGATCATTGGACGCAAGTTTTCCGATGGGCTTTCATTGCAATTGATGCCAAGCTTGGTGCATCGCAACTTTGTTATGAATAAAGCAGCCAAAAATGATGTTTTTGTGATGGGCGTTGGTGGCCGCGTAAAGCTCACAAAGCGCGTAGCACTTAACGTTGAATACTATTATGTTTTGCCCGACCAGCTCGACCCAAACGGAGGGTACGAAAACAGCCTCTCCATTGGTTTTGATATAGAAACCGGTGGCCACGTTTTTCAGTTACACTTTACCAATTCATCAGCTATGGTGGAGAATGCTTTTATGACGCAAACGCAAGGCGACTGGGCAGCGGGTGATATCCGCTTTGGTTTTAATGTAAGCCGTGTGTTTACGGTGTATAGGCCTAATAAGTAGTATCCCGCTTTTCATGTGATTTATTCTGGCTTGTTACATTTCTATTGGTTTCAGAAACTACCTTTTGCGTTATTCCACTATTAGGCAGATATGCAGAAAAACTGTCTTTCTCAAAAAGAATAACTATTGCTGTTTTATCTTCGAGCGCAAAATCATCTTAATTATGGTAAGAATATTTTCAGTTTTAGCAATTTGGCTTTTATCTGTTCTAGGTGCGGATGCACAGCAGGTGGTTGACCTCTTTGATCCACAGGAGATACTACTGAAAGGTCAAACCAAGGCTATGTTTGGAGGAAATTACCGCTCTACTATTCCGATCAGTCTGCCTGCTAATACGGTTCGTTGGATTTATGCTTATGTTGGACAGGACGAAAGTGATATGCGTCATTCTATTGACCTCAAAAAGCAAATTGAGGCTCAAATTGCTGCCGGTGGAGTGAATAATATTGATGTGGAAAAGCTGAATTTGCCTCAAGGATCACTCTCATGTGATATTTACGTTTGCAGTGCTGATCAGATCAGGTCTTTTAATAATAGTGATGCTTTAGGTACCACAACTATTTATCATCAGGGAGAATACAGCCGAATGCGTAGAAGACAAGGTGTCGCAGACGTGACTACTTTAACCAGTGGTCAATATTATTTGGGTATAGTAAATGACAATTCTCTTGAAACAAATCGGATCAGGGTGGAGGCAGTTGCCATAACCGGTGGAACGTCTTCACTGCATTTAGAATCTTCCGAGGGCAGTATTCAAAAAGCTGAAATGTTTGGTAAAATGGCTTGGAAAAAAATTGAAAGTGGGGATTATGAATCTGCCCTTACGTATGCTCAAAAATCACGAGATCAAAAACAGTTAGGATGGGTGGATGCACTCACTGGATTAGCGCAGCTCATGTTAGGGAATGAATCAACGGCAATTGATACTTACATCGAAGCGATTATTTTGATCAGTGAACAAGAGAATGGTGAAACGTTACTTAAGGAGCATTATGACCTGTTGACAAAGACTACTTCTGGGAAATCCATTTCCGGAACTGAGGATGTAAGAGTGTTGATTAACAGTGAAATGTAAAATTGATTCCTGTTTAGTTCGCCTGAAACTAAATACTAGGATTCAAAATCAGGTTTAAAGCTTGGCCTATTGAATAGAATGGGTAAAGACACTTCTTTACTCCCTGTAAAATGGTGCCCCTGCAGACTTTAACCCTTCGCTGATACGCTTCACTTCTTGTTTGAGGCTTTCTATCTGAGGTTTTATCTCATCAAACTCTTCTTTAGCTGCAGTCAGACTGCGTCTTTCGGATTGTGTTGGTGCTTCTGTGTGACTCTTGATGTTATAAACTATGGTTTCAACCCGATTGATGATGCCGGGATAGCTCTCCATCTCGCGCTTGCTTTTGCTTTTGTCTCCCGAAAAAGCGTAGTCGATTTCTATAAATTGTTTGCGAAGTCTATCAAGTTCTTGTAAGACGCCTACATCAGCTTTTGGAGTACTCAAAACAGCTTCTTGCATATATTCCAATTGTTCTTTAACCGCTTTTAGTTCTTCAGATGCACCTCTTAAGTTCTTACGGGTTTTATTCACCTCGTCAATAAAGTCCATAAGACTTTCGTGATCTGCCTTGCTGATTTGGTCGTCAAACAACCTTTTTACATTAAAACTTTCAGGTTCAGTGATGGACTCAAGCTGTCCATTCTGGAATTGATAAACTTGAACCGTGTATTCACCAGGCAAAGCAAGCGGACCGTGATCAGGTGAGCCATAGCGACCACCGTCATTTTTCTTCAACGAAATTGGACTCGTGGCCTCTAAGCGAAAATCCCAAACACTTTCGTTTACACCTTTATTTATTTTAACCTCTTTATACCTTGAAACGACTTCATTTTGATCATCTCTGATTTCAAAAATCAAAAATGGCTTTGCCTCAATATCTTCAGCTTTTAATTCATCCATCGGTGGAAATGAAACCTGACCACCATCTTTTCGTGTTTTTTTCTCTGAAGCCCTGCGCTGTTCGGTCAATGTTAATGGCTTTTTAGCGAGGTAATACCTGAAAACCACACCTGTTGGTGGGTTTGGTGTTGTATAAAATGATTCACCTTGAGAGGCTTTTCCTTTTGTTCCCATGGGGTTAGCTTCATTGAATGCCAGCGCATCTTTAATCGGAAAAAGGTGTGCGGTCTTACCTGCAGTATCGGAAATTGCGCGCAACGGGGCATAATTATCAAGAACATAAAACCCACGACCAAATGAAGCCACTACGAGGTCGTTTTCATCACGCTGAATCTCAATGTCTCTAGCTGCAATGGTTGGTATTCCACTTTTTATTTGAACCCAATTTTTGCCACCACTTTGAGAGAAGAAAACTCCGAATTCTGTTCCTGCGAAAAGCAAATCAGGATTTTCGTGATCCTGAGCTAAACTGTAAACTGAGCCTCTTTCGGGCAAGTCATTTTGGATTGGAGACCAATTTTTGCCTTTATCTGTGCTTTTTAAAATATAGGGCTTAAAGTCTCCATTTTTATGATTGTTAAAGACGATGTAAACAGTTTGAGCATCAAAGCGATCAGCCATGATGTCGTTGATATATGTGTTTTTAGGAATACCGGAGAAACCAGAAAGTCGTTTCCATGTTTTACCGTTATCTTCTGTTAAGTGAACTGCTCCATCGTCTGAACCAACATACAATAAACCTTCTTGAACCGGAGACTCATCCATAGCAACAAGATTGCCATAAATGGAAGTGCTTTTGTGTAATGCTACAGCGTCTGCTCCCCAGGTTTGCCCCATTATCTGTAGTTTATTTCGATCAATCTTTTGGCTGAGGTCGTCTGATATTACTTCCCACGTGTTACCACGATCATCACTCTTAAATACTTTATTCGCTGCAAAATAAAGTCGCTTATTGTTGTGAGGACTGATCAATAGTGGTGCGTCCCAGTTCCACCGATAGGCATCTTCTCCTTTACGTTCTATGGGTTTAATATTTACACGTTCACCAGTTTTGCGGTTGTAGCGGACCAACCACCCGTATTGTGCCTGACTATAGATGATATCAGGGTTTTTAGGGTCAACAGCGGGTTCAAATCCATCTCCTCCTCTGGTGATATACCAATCAAAATTGTCAATGCCATGCACGTTTATGGTGCGTGACGGGCCTCCAATGGTGTTGTTGTCTTGTGTGCCTCCATAAATGTTGTAGAACGGTTTGTCATAATCTACTGCGACCCGGTAAAATTGTGTGAGGCTCAGGTTTTGATAAAACTGCCAGTTATCTGCGCCATCAAATGTTTCATACAGCCCTCCATCACAACCCACCAACCAATGCTTTGTGTTTTCGGGATCAATCCACATGGCATGATTATCCACGTGTTTGCTCTTTTCTCCTGTTTTCTTGAAAGATTTTCCACCATTTTCTGTATGATGCAGCCAGGTATCCATTGAATAAACCTTATTTACGTCAATAGGATCGGGGATCAACTCAACGTAATAATTGCCGCTTGTGAAGTAGTCACTTTGTTTTACCCACCGTTCACCTCTGTTATCAGAGCGATAAAACCCACCATGTTCTTTGTCGAATCCTTCCACCATTGCATAAACCACATCCGGATTGGCAGGAGAAATGGCCAGGGCTATCCGGCCCAAATCACTTTTTGGAAGGCCATTCATTATTTTATTCCAGTTTTCACCGCCATCGGTGGTTTTATAAACCGCTGATTCAGGGCCACCACTTAAGTATGTCCATACATGTCTTCTTCGTTGATGCGAGGTTGCATACATGATGTCAGTGTTTCTTGGATCCATCCATAAGTCCGCAAAACCCGTTTGATCGCTAACGTGCAGAATCCGCTCCCAGTTTTCACCGCCATCGGTGGTTCTGTAAATACCCCTATCTCCGCCATCACTCCACAGCGGGCCGTAAGCAGCTACATACACCACGTTTGAATTGCCGGGCTGGACAAGTATTTTAGCGATATGCTCAGAATTCTTCAGGCCCATGTTTTTCCAGGTGATTCCATCGTCAGTTGATTTATAAACTCCGTCACCGTATGCCACACTGCGTTGGTTATTGTTTTCTCCTGTGCCGACCCACAATGTATGCTCATTATTGGGGTCATAGGTTACACAGCCGATAGAATAGGAGTTTTGCGCATCAAACACGGGCTTGAATGTAGTGCCGTGGTTTTCAGTTTTCCAAACCCCGCCAGATGCGGCTGCTATAAAAAATTCATCATGATTTTTCGGGTTTACAGCAAGGTCGCTTATTCTGCCTGAAACAAATGCGGGGCCTAAACTTCGAAAGGCCAAGCCTGAAAGCGTTGCTTTTTTATCATCTTCTTTATCGTTTGTCTTTTTCTGGGCGAGTAAAGAGATGTTTAACAGAAGAGAAAGAGACAGTAGATGGTATTTAATCATGGGAATTATCTTAGGAGTTGCTGGGCAAATATAATGTAGGCGTTAATCTAATTGTTTACCACATAAAATATGTGAGTTAACGCTTTTGACAGTGATCAGTATTTTATCTCACCTATCAAAACCTTTTGACTCGATTTCTGTTACTTTCACCATAAATTAATAAAGCATGGCTACCATAACATTAGGTGGAAACACAATACACACAGCAGGCGATTTACCTCCAAAGGGATCCGATTTAAGTAAAATCGCACTAACAGGAATTGATTTGGCAGACTTCCAATTATCAAAGTTTGCAGGCAAACGGATCGTCTTGAATATTTTTCCAAGCATTGATACCGGAGTTTGCGCAACATCTGTTCGTAAGTTTAATGAGTTGGCTGCAGGAATCGACAACACGGTAGTAATAAACGTTAGTAAGGATTTGCCTTTTGCTCAAAAGCGCTTTTGTGGTGCGGAGGGAATCAATGATGTGGTCATGGGCTCGGATTTTCGACACCAGGCGTTTTCAGAGAACGTAAAAATTGACATGATTGATGGAGGAATGAAAGATTTTATGAGCCGAGCCATCATTGTTTTGGATGAGCAGGGTAAGGTGGTTTATACCCAACAAGTGCCGGAGATTGGTCAAGAACCGGATTATGATGAGGCAATTGCAGCCCTTTAAATAGGTATGGTTAAAATCATTTATGACCGGCCGTCACATTATGTGGTGATCGGTCATTTTTTTTGTCGTCAAATGAGGGGTGATTTACATTTTTGTGCAAACTTTTGGGCCATGGGTAACACACACGAAATAGACTATCGAATTATTGGTGAGGAAATGCAGTGCGTTGAAATAGAACTTGATCCATCTGAAACGGTGGTGGCGGAAGCCGGAAGTTTAATGATGATGGACGAAAGCATACAAATGCAAACCATTTTTGGTGATGGATCAAAAGGAACTCAAAGCTTTATGGGTAAAATGTTTGCCGCTGGGAAGCGAGTTTTAACAGGAGAAAGCTTGTTTATAACTGCCTATACAAATATGGGAAATGGGAAAAAGCACGTTACGTTTGCATCTCCATATCCCGGAAAGGTTTTGGCACTTGACTTGTCCAAATTCGAGGGTAAATTGATTTGTCAAAAAGATGCTTTTCTCTGCGCTGCGCAGGGTTCAGCTATAGGAATTGAGTTTCAGAAAAAAATTGGTGTTGGAATGTTTGGCGGTGAAGGCTTTATCATGCAAAAAATTGAAGGTGATGGGATGGCTTTTTTACATGCTGGAGGAACCATTATTCAAAAGGAATTGAAACCTGGTGAACTATTGAAAGTAGATACGGGTTGCATCGTGGCGTTTACAAAGAGCATCGACTACGATATTCAATTTGTTGGTGGTGTTCGAAACACAATTTTTGGTGGAGAAGGTTTGTTTTTTGGCGCACTTCGCGGACCAGGGAAAGTTTGGATTCAATCCCTGCCGTTTTCTAGGTTGGCCGATCGCATTATTAGCTCAGCTCCAAAAATGGGAGGTAAGCGGAAAGGTGAGGGTAGCATTCTAGGTGGGTTGGGAGGCTTGCTTGACGGTGACAACCACTAAGGAACACGCTCTTGAGAGGCTATTAAATTCCCCGAAGTATCGTACTTTTTCAAACTTACCGCTTTTCCATTGCGATATGATACCTTGGAAACACTTTGATCATATGGGGTTACGTGGTTCCAGTTTCCAATCTTAACATTGTTCTTAAAAAATGCAGTAGCCACCACTTCACCCTGCTTGTCATATCGTGTCCATTGACCTTGAAATAAGCCGTTTTTAGAAAATCCGGTCTCAAAAACGCGCCCATCCGGGTAATACTGGTTTATTTGAATGATGCCTTTTTTGAGCTTGATCATCTCAATTTTAACATTACCGTTGGAATAATACTCCACATGAATGACCTTTGCACTCACCGTAGCCGAAATGGCTGTGGCAATTATTAAGGCTGTAATGTATTTAATCAAAAACATGCCACTAATATAGTGTAAATTATCATAACATAAATTTAATGTTAAGCGAATATTAACAACATGAAGCAAATATTAACCTCAGCTCTCTTTTTGTATATCCTCAGTACTGGTTACTCGCAGTCCAATTTGGAGGCATTTTACATATATAATAAATCAGGTCAGCGAGTTCAGCCGCAGGATATGCTTGACGGTCTTTCAAAAAAGGACGTTTTGCTATTTGGCGAGTTGCACAACAACCCGATTAATCATTGGATGCAACTAGAACTCACCAAAGCCCTGAATGAAAAACATAACTTAGTACTCGGAGCAGAAATGTTTGAGCGGGATGATCAGGTTGTCCTAAATGAATACCTCAACGGTAAAATATCTGAAAGCCACCTTTTAAAGGAAGCCAAGATATGGCCTAACTATGAAACCGACTACAAACCATTAGTCGAGTTTGCAAAAGAAAAAAAACTAAAATTTATCGCTACAAATGTGCCACGAAGGTATGCCTCAATGGTATCCAAACAAGGACAAAAAGCACTGTTGGATTTAGATTCATCAACGGTGCAATGGTTACCCGAGTTGCCTTTTGTTGTTACCGCTGATGATCTTGGTTATGCAAATATGCGTGATATGATGGGTGATCATGCTCATGGAATGGACATCGATAATCTGATAGAGGCCCAAGCCTTGAAAGATTACGCTATGGCTGAGGCAATCTCAAAAAATCGAGAATCAAAAGAGATGTTCATTCATTATAACGGATCTTTTCATTCTCAGTATTACTCGGGTATTTATCATTACCTCAAAGCGCAGGATAAAAAACTTGATATCGGGGTAGTAGCCTCCACAGAGTCAGAAAAAATGGAATTTGACGAGCAATGGAAAAACTTAGGAGACTATATCATTGTTACTCCATCATCAATGACCAAAACCCATTAATAAATATGCAACTTATCTCTCAGCGCCTGTGCATGGAAAAGGATTTAGGAATCCATGGAAATTTATTTGGTGGAATAATGCTTTCCTGGTTGGATGAGGCAGCGGCAACCATGGCCTACGAAGTCTGTCATTCACCAAACATGGTAACTTTGAAAATTGATGAAGTGATTTTCAAAAGGCCTGTAAAAATAGGTTTTCACCTCAAGATTTATGGTGAAGTAATAAAGGTGGGGAACTCGTCACTTACCCTTGAGGTTGAAGCGCGTAAGCACAATGTCTATAGTGGGGAGGAAACAGTTGTTTGCACTACAAACTTCACCTTTGTGCGAATTGACGAACAAGGTGATGCCATTCCGATTTCTGAAAAGGTAAAAGAGCGATATGCCCACTTGATGAATGAATAACTTTATTGAAGAACATAAAATTAACGTTCAAAAAACGGCCAGGGTATATTCCATTACTCCTAAAGGGGAGGTTAAGGGAGTGCTATATGCCATACACGGATACCGTCAGTTGGGAGCTTACTTTGTAAAACATTTTTTACCGCTTTTAGATCATGGCATTGAAGTAATTGTACCCGAAGGACTGCATCGTTTTTATGTTGAAGGTTACAGTGGACGGGTGGGAGCGAGCTGGATGACAAAAGAAGCCAGGTTAGACGATATCAATGATTACATAAGCTATTTGAATCAAGTGCATTCCACTTTCAAATCAAATTCGCACGCACCTTGTCATTTGCTTGGGTTTAGCCAGGGTGGTCCAACGGCTTGCCGATGGCTTGCCGAAAGTGAAATTCCTTTCGAACGTTTAATTCTCCATTCTACCGTTTTTCCGAATGATTTTGACTTTGAGTCGAACAAAGCACGACTGTCCAAGATTAAATCTTTTGCCATTTTTGGTGATGATGACCAGTTTGCTTTAGAAGAAACCATCAAAGAAAAAATGGCATGGATGAACGGCAAAGGTGTTTTTCCAAAACTCATGCGCTTTAAAGGGGGGCATCAAATAGCAATAGATCAAGTTTTACTTGCCATGGGCAAATAGATGGATTCGAGTAGTTTATCAACTTTTTAATTTGTGAATAATGTTGATAAAATACAGGATTGATGAAGGTGGTTTTCTTTAAATATCATAAAATCAATATCGTACATCTAGGGATGTTAAGATTCGATTGTTAACTTCTGCCAGACTTTGGTTTATTAGTGACGAATTATTCAACCATTTTTATACCTGTTAAAAATCCTGTTTTGACTAACCCTTATTGAATGTTTCGCAATAACATAAGTTTTTTGAACCTTACTTACATTCAAGCACTTCGATTAGCCCCATGTATTTTCATGTTGTTCATAATGATTGGAGGGAGTGCTAAAGCTACTGAACGAGCAAAACCAATTTATCCAACAAAAGACACAACCAATAATAGTTTATTGGTTGATTTTTTGCGCGCAAGGTCATTTGCATCTCCAGTTGTTCAGTGCGCTGATCAGGATTACCCGGTTTTTGGTGTAGATATAAAGGTTTACAATCTTGGGAAAGGAGTTAACTCGCCTTTTTCTGATTACAATCCTGTTTTGGATAAAAAGGAAACATTCATGCTGTTTACCTCAAGAAGACAGATAGAGCAGAATGAAGTAAAGGATGTGGATGGACAGTATTTTGAGAAAATGTTTGTATCAAGAAGAGAAAATGGTGTTTTTACAGATGCTCAACCCATTACACAGAATGATAGCATTTTTGGAAGACTACCCTCTTCAGAGCGACATGAATCACTGATTTTCTTGAGCTATTCGGAAGATATGATGATAACATACACGAATGAAAAGCTTTACTACTCTAACCGAATTGGTAATTTTTACACTGAACCTGTAGAGTTTCCTGAGGTGATCAATAAAGGCAAATGGAAACGCCATGCATCAATCACAGAAGATGGAAGGACACTTTATTTTACCACTGAGTCAAAAAGTAGCGTCAATAAAAACTTAAACCTTGATATATGGGAGGTGCAGCGAAATGATGATGGCTCTTGGAAAAAACCAAGACGGCTAGAAGATATCATCAACTCCCCTTATAATGAAGATAGCCCGGAGATTTCACCAGATGGGCGGTTCTTGTTTTTTTCAAGTAATCGTTCTGGTGGTTTAGGTGGTTACGACATTTATATGGCGGAAAAAGTTGATGGTAAATGGGAAAGCCCAAAAAACCTTTGCGAACCGATAAATACTGCTGGGGATGATATTTACTTCAAGTTATCAAGAAACGGAAATTATGCATACTACTCGAGCAATGTGTTGGGAGGAGAAGGTAATATGGACATCTATAAAGTGGTGCTGGATGTTCCCAGTATTGCTACATGTGGAAGTTATGCTTATGGAAAGCGAAACATAACTTTTACATCACCGTTTGAGATTGAGTTTTATGGACCCGGGAAAGAGTTTTTCTGGGCTTTTGGAGATGGGCAAACAGAAGTAGGTACGGAAGTTAATCACGAGTATGCAGTTGATGGAGATTACAATGTTGTTTTATATGTAAGAGACAGAAAGAGTAAACGCGTTGTCAATACCGTTTTTTCGAAAAAAGTAAGAGTAGATACAGAAAACTCTGCTGTTGAAATTGCTGGTCCTGACACGGTAGAAATAGGATCTGAAATATTATTTAATGGTGAGGCTTCTTACATCGATAATGTTCCTGCCACAGCATTCTATTGGAAGGTGGATGGGCAGCTTGTGTCTCGAGAACCTATTGTTAATTATGAGTTCACAAAAGTTGGAAAGCACAAAATAGAGTTGGAGGTTGGTGTGTTAGATGAACGGGTGATGGAATTAAGCAGTTCTTGCATAGCCAGAGAAATCGAAGTGATCACCCCATTTGAATACCAGCAAAAAATCGGAGCAATTGACGAAAGTGATGGGTTTTCATTTACGCCTTTAATTCCCGACCGCGTGTTAAGTGAGTTGGAAGTAGAGGAAAAGCAAAATGAATTATTTCTACAGAACGACTATGTAAAAACCTGGGAAGGGGAGCCTAGAACCATCAGTGCTTTTGATAATGATCGCTCGCCCGGTATATCACTTGATCGAATTGTTTTTGTATCGAATGCAAAATACGGATCAGTAAAAGTTCTCAATGGTCCGTTTGGTCAGATAAAGTATGAACCATCTGCCGGTTTTTACGGCTTTGATAAATTCACTTATACTGCGAGAGATAAACAAGGAAGAATTGCTGAAGCAGAAGTGGTCGTGAGCGTCATGAGACGAGACAAAGAAATGCAAGGCCAAAATGTGACCAACGACTTATACTTATTAAAGAAAAAAGAAGCAGTCACCCTGTTCCCTCAGCAAAACGATGAGCATGATTTGGGAGCAGAGCAAAAAATCGTGGAAATAGGGAGACCGTCTGTTGGAAATGTTGAGCGTGTTGGCCTAAAAGGGCTGTTGAAATATACTCCAAACGAGAGTTTTCAGGGTTCGGATGCTTTTACATATACGGTTCAGGATGAAATGGGAAAAAAGAACACAGCCAGTGTTGTGATTCGGATGGAGGAGTTAAAAAGCACGGATGTATTTGCCAATCCTGACTATTTTGAGATTAATCAAGATGAAAAAACACGGTTAAAGGTATTGGATAATGACGTGCTCAAAGGTAACGCGACCATTGTTGATATCACCCCTTCAAAACACGGGAGTGCAAAATTGATCAACCCTGCGAGCGGAGACATATATTATGGACCTGAATCAGGATTTGTTGGATCCGATGCATTCACCTATACAATTGAGAATAATAAGGGAGAACGCTCCGTAGCAAATGTCACTATCGTTGTTAAAAAGAAGGTGAACCTAAATAAACCACTTGCGGTTGAAACCTACCAATATAATCCGGTTAACATATTTGTATTTAGTGAGTTAAATATAGCTTCTTCCTTCTCCATTTTTGAGGAACCAACTGCACAGCATGGAGTGGTTCAGGTGGTTGATGCGCAGAAAGGAATTCTGACCTATACGCCAAATGCAGATTATACAGGTTATGATCTTTTCTATCTGAAAGTAAAAAATGGCAATGAGGTAGCTCAACTCGGTCTCGTAATAAAAGTTTTAGAGCAATCCAGTTTGATCGGTAAATATGGAGTCTCGTCTAAATCTTTCGCACTTAACCCGCAGGACAGGCATGTGATTGACCCATTGAAAAATTTGTCAGAATTAAGTCAAAACGCTCAAGTGCTCAAAGTTTCTGGCGATCCCAGTGTGACTCAGTTGCTAGATGGTAACAAAATTTCTTTTGAATATTCAAAAGTCGATCAGGAACAATACGCCATTGCCGTTCAAACGCGCGAAGACAATGGAAGGGTTAACGGAACATCATTGCTGATTCATCCTGTAGATGAAATCGGAATCCCTAAACTCACTCGTATGGTTCTCACCCCAGATGTGGCTAAAACGAAAATGAACAAGCCCGTCACAGTGCTTCCGCTTTCCAACGACCGCCATATGAAGAAAGAGCAGATGTCTATCTCTTTTGTTGACGAGCCTATGAATGGAACCATCGTTTTTAAAATATCGGATGGTTCAGTGATGTACGTTCCAAACCTTGACTTTAAAGGCACTGATGCTTTTACCTATACTGTAAGTGATGAAAGCGGTGTTAAATCCACATCCACTGTTAGTGTGGTTGTTTTGAATGAAACTGAATATGCACTGGAGAATGAAGGGTATAACCCCAGTTTAAAAGCATTTAATTATGCACGGTTGGAGCCGGATAAAGGATTTATGAATCCTGAGAAAATTGTTGATGCAACCAGTGGGATGTTTGGTTCTGTAGAAGTACTCAACGCCTATACGGGCGAGATTCAATACATGCCTAATAAAGGATTTGAAGGGGAAGATCGATTTAGTTTTACAATGCAACATAAAGATGGATCCTACTCAAATCATCCTATTCTTGCCGTAGTTGAGGAACGTAAGCAATTTGTGGAAGGAAAGCGTGTGGTTAAAAAACGTGTGGAGGCATTTGGCGATGAAGTGATTTTCTTTTACCCATTGCTTAATAAGGTGCATCCCGAAGGTCAGGAAATGAAAATACTCTCTGTTAAAGGAAAGGAAGGAGGTGTTTCTGGAATAATTAACGAGTCTGCTTTTTCATATCAGCCGGTTGCAGGGTTTGAAGGATTAGATAAAGTAACGTTCACATTGATTGATGAAAATGGAAAGAAACAGGTAAATGAGGTCTATATTTCTGTTAAGGCTAAAGAAGGTAGAGAGGATTTAGGAGATTTATATTACAAAACACCTGTAAATATACCCTTGAAAATCTCGATAAAATCTTTCGCCAAAGGTTATACTTATATCGATCACACAAACCCTAATGTTGGCTCTGCGAAGGTTCTTTCAAAAGACAGTTTGGTGTTTGAATATCAGGGTTCGGTTTCAGAACGTAACGATCAGTTTTCAGTATCGCTGAAATCGCCACAACGTATTACTTCCTATATTAATATTAAGGTGGAACTATTGCCCGAAGTGAACCTTGAAATGGGGCGGTCATCGTTCGGAACATTCTCTTATGAGTTGTTAAAGCCTTCTGAGGAAAAGCTATTGGTAACAGCGGCATCAGATAAAGGAGAGCTCCAGTATGATGAAACGGCCAAGACTTTTACGTATGATCCATATGCTGGAGCAAAGGGATTTGATAAAATCGAGTATGCGGTTGAAACAGAAAATGGGGTTGAAACAAAGCGCTATGATATTTACCACCTGGATTATAACAAGCTCAACCCAAATCGGGAAGAGCTGGTTGAGATTAAATCGAAGGACAGCGGTAAGCTTCTGATTTATGCATTTTCCAATTTAGAGAATAAAAATGACGCGGGAATATTCATCAATAAGGTGAAAAAAGCGGATGAAGGAGAGGTTAAACTGCTAAATGCCGAACTGGGTATACTTGAATACACCCCACAGCCTGGAGTTAATAGGGATGGCTTTACCGTTCAACTGAAAAATGAAAATGGTGACAAGCAAGAAATGCTATTTGATTTAAAGCTCAGCACAGAAGAGGAACGCGAGGAGAAGCAAATGTTGGCCATAGCCGTTGCTAAAAACCTGAAATCGTTCAACTATCAGATGATCGACTTTTTAGAAGAAGAAGGGCTCAAGCTTTTGAATGTTGATGGTACAATGAATGCTCAGGTAGATGTAATCGATTATAAGAAAGGTCTTTACACTTACCTCCCAAAAGATGGTTTTGAGGGTGTTGATTACATACTGGTAGAAGTGGAAGATGAAAATGGTGTAAAGTTCACCATACCTGTTCAAATCACCGTAAAACCGGTGGAGGAAGTCTCATCTAAAAATTTGACGTATAATAATATTTCTAATGTTCAGGCAAACCGGACATCTTATCACGCTGTATTCCCTCAGAATTCAAAAAAATCGCGCTTGGTTTCCGCGTCAGGGGCAAAAGCAGGTAAAGTTTCAATACTTGATCCAGCCAAGGGCATTGTAACCTATGAACCGTTTAAAGGCTTTGTTGGCGAGGATACCTACACTTTTGAGTTCGTTGACGCCAACGATAACCTATTTCAAAAAGAAATGCGGGTATTTGTGAGAGATGAAAGCGCTGAAGTGATATCATACAGTGAGATCAAAAGACAAAGTGAATCCGTTAAGGTACGAGAAACCAATCTAACGGAAGAATATACTGCTGCTGTGGAGCAATCTCAGGCCGATGCAATGGATGATCCCGAGGCTGCAGCGCAAGCCAGAGCTAAGGAAAAAGCACGTCAACAGGTCCTTTTAGCAGGACAACAAGCTCAAAAGGAAGAACAGGTACGACAGGCAGCTATGGAAAAACAGCGAGCACAGGATTTTGCCGAGCAAAAACTCAAAGAGCAATTGGAGCAGGAAAGGCAAAAGGAATTGGCAGAGCAGCAGCAAATCCAGGCAGAAGAGGAGATGGCGCAGCAGGAGCGTTTGAATGCCATGGCCCAGGAAGAGAGAAAGGCAGAACAAGAGCGCAAAGCAAAAGATAAACGAGCTGCAGAAGAGCAAGCAGCACTTGCGGCTAAAAAAGCAGAAGAGCAACGATTGCATGCAGCTAAAGAGAAAGAGGTCATTGCCAAGGCGAAATCAGATAAGCTCAAGTCTAAAGAGGATAACAACGTAGTTTTTCGTAATATTTTATTTGATTTTGACAAAAGCGACCTTAGAGAGTTAAGTGAAGAAGAATTAAACAAGGTTTACAACTTTCTTGTCGCTCATCCCGATAAGGTATTGCAATTGGATGGTCACGCAGATTGGATCGGTACTGTTGAGTATAATTTAGCACTGTCTGAACGAAGGGCTAAGCGCGCTTATAACTACCTTATCATGCGTGGTATTTCAGAAGGTAGAATGGTTTATCAATATTATGGTGAGGCAGTGCCGGTGGCACCGAATGCTAACCCGGATGGTACTGACAACCCTGATGGCCGTCAATTAAACAGACGTTGTGAGTTCAACATCAAAACAGAAGGCACGGCTGACATCATCATGAAGTTCTAACCGTATATTCTAAGAGAAATATCTCCCCTGCCAGCGAGCCATTTACACTAGAAGCAAAATTGCGTGCTGTGCACAAGGCTTGAAAAGAGCGCTGAAAGGAAAAAGTTAATTACTCAGCTTTCATCACACTTATGCTGATCCCAGACGTTCTCCCTGCCCTTCCGCAGACGGGGATACGATCGGTAGCCGCTGTACTAAAGGTAACCCTTTTCCCACGATCACTCGAACTGACAAGGGGGTTTTGGTCTTCTTCGCTCTCACACTGACACTCACTCTGTGTCTGGGGATACGGTCGCAAAACTCGCAAATCCGAAACGTCATTTAACTGAAACCCTGAGCAATGATTCACGCTCTATAAAGGCCTCTAATTTATCTTCTGGAGCAACAGGCCCAACTCCCGCTGGAGTTCCGGTAAACAGTAGGTCACCAATCTTCAGCGTCATGAAAGTTGAAACATAAGCGATGAGTTTGTTTACCGAAAACAACATATCACGGGTATTTCCTTCCTGAACAATAGCTCCATTCTTAGCGAGGCTGATGTTTAGGTCTTGAACGTCCTGTCCTTGACCTAACTTAATGAATGCGCCCACAGGGGCGCTGCTATCAAATGCTTTGGCTTTTTCCCATGGCAATCCTTTTTCCTTGAGTTTTGCTTGAATGTCTCGTGCAGTGAAATCAATACCTACGGAGACTTCTTTGTAATAGCGATGTGCAAACTCCTCTTCAATCGATTTTCCAACACGTGCTATGCGAACAACGAGCTCCAATTCATGGTGCACATCTCTGGTGAAATCTGGAATGTAAAATGGATGTCTTTTCTGAAGTAAGGCCGTTTCCGGCTTCAAAAAAAACACAGGCTCCTTCGGCACTTCATTTTGAAGCTCTTTTGCATGCGCTGCATAATTTCTTCCGATACAAATAATTTTCATGCCCTTTATTTCTGCGCTTTCACCCTGTCCATTATGTCTTTAAAAACCTTCTTGGTTGAAAGCGGGAAGTCTCCATTCATCAGCCAGCCGTAATAGCCTGGTTCTTTTTTGAACACTTCTTCGACAGGTGTTCCCTTAAACTTTCCGAAATTGATGCATTCCACACCTTCATCGTTAAAGACAATCCGTCCCATTATATCTGCCGCATTGTTGAATCGGGAAAATGTGTCGAGAAAATCTATATCAGCTTGCAATTTGTCGCCATATTTTTCGAGTTGGGCTTCTAACACTTCGTGTGTTGCTTCAATATCGGCCAGTGCACTATGGGCATTTGTGAGGTCTTTCTGGCAATAGAATTGGTACGCTGCAACAAGAGTGCGCTGTTCCATTTTGTGAAAGATGTTTTGCACATCTACCATTTTACGATCTTGAAAATCGAATTCAATACCGGCCCTGTAAAACTCCTCTACTAGCATTGGAATATCAAATTTGTTACTGTTGTATCCAGCCAGATCACAATCAAACAGGAATTTGAACAAGCCGGGTGCTAATTCCTTAAACGTTGGTTCATTCGCTACGTCTTCGTTGCTGATGCCGTGAATACTGGTAGATTCTTCGCTAATCGGCATTTCAGGGTTTACACGATGCGTTCGGTTGGTTTTACTACCATCAGAGTTTAACTTGATTATTGCAATTTCTACGATGCGATCAGAGCCTACGGAAACACCTGTGGTTTCGAGATCAATAAAAGCGAGTGGTCGGGTTAATTTGAGCCTTGTCATGAGGCCAAATGTAACCTTGTAAAGTCGATTATCAGAACTTTAAAACAACATTCTGAGCAGTTCCTTTTTGGTCGAATTTAAATTCGCATCTGCGGTTGAGCTGCCTGCCTTCAGGATTGTCGCTTCCGTCTTCGTTTGCATTAGGTGCAATAGGATTAAATTCACCGAAAAACTGATAGGTAACCCTTGACTCGGCTACACCTTTATCAAGGAGAAAGTCAGAAGCAGTTTTTGCTCGCTTCTCGGATAATTGCATGTTGTATTCGGGTGTGCCCAGCCAATCTGCATGTCCATCTATCTGAACTTCGACTGCTGTTTTCAACGACAAGTAGTTTGAGATTTTTGTTAGCTCATTCTTGCTTTCTTCTCTAAGAAATGATTTATCAAAATCAAAAAGAATGTTCCTGAAAACGATATTCACCGGTTCGCGCTCTTCTTTTGGCGTTGCTTTCTCAATAGGTTCAATGGTTGCTGTTTGCTCCTCTATTTCTTGTTCAACCTCTTCAATAGTGTCTATTTCTGGACTTACAGCTTCTTCAACTTCTTCAGTTCTGGCCTCTGCTATTTCTTCAGTTTCTTGAATTTCTGGTTCTTCAATACTTTCTTCATTGATCACCTCCTCATCAATAACCTCTTCAATTTGTGCAACTTCTTTGATTTCAGAAGCTATTGGTTGTTCAATTTCAACCTCTGGTGTTTCCTCTGTTGCGGGTGTTTCGGTTTGAGCCGTTTCGTTCCAGTCCATTTTCATCTGTGAGTCATCAATTGGACCATCATCCATCACGACCATTTCTGATTCGTCAACTTCAGGGATGGTGGCTAAAAAGGCATCCAAAGGTGCGTCTTTCAATTTCTGATCAATGGCGTTGATCTGTTGATCAGGATAGGCGGATTGTTCATCTATAACTTTTGCAATCACATAATTGGCTCTTGCCTCAGGTAAATTATCATTGTAAAAATATTGATCAGCATTAACTACGTTTTTATTATACAATCGCTTCACTTCATCGCGTGCTTGAATGGTTGCAACATCAGAGGCTCCCACAACTTCCGTAGCCAATTTAATGCCATTTGGATCTAAAATATCAATGGTCTTGACAAAGTTCGTCAGCTCTATAGGGTTGTATTTTTCTGCCACCAAGGATCTGAGGGAGTCCATTCCTCTATCGGACTTATCAATATTTGCGTCCTGATTATAATCTTCTTCAATTTTGGCATCAATGTCAAAGAAAGCGTTACTGATAAAGGCACGCTGGGCGATAACTCTTCCAGCACTATCTTCTACGTTGTCCACTCTAATTTCCTGAAAAAGGGAGTAATAATCACACTGTTTTGGAACGGTAAAGTCTCCGGAGTGAGGAAGGTAGCCATCAGCCTCAATTCTGAATCGATAATCGGTTTCTGTTTTCAGGCGCATTTCATATTTTCCAGTTTCAGAGTCGGCCATATATCGGTTGATGAGTTTTCCAGTTTTTCCGTCAAAAACTGTAATGCTGGCAGCGGTTGGCTCTTGCCTGTCTTCACTGAAAACAACACCACGAATAACCGTGGCTGAAACTGCCTTACAATCAAGTATGATGCGGTAAATATCGGTTTCGCCAAAACCGCCATCGCGGTCAGAAGCGTAATAGCCTACAGCGCCTTCATCTGTGGTTACGAAATACCTGTCGTGGCCAGGAGTATTAATGGGCGGGCCTAAGTTTTCAGGGTCAGTCCAATCACCATTTTCATCCAATACAGATTTAAAAATGTCATAATCGCCCATAGAGTTATGTCCATTGGATGCAAAGTAGAGCGTATTGCCATCTGGCGTCAAGAAGGGCGCGTCTTCATCAAATCTGGTGTTGATGGTTCGACCTAATGATTCCAGAGGTTTCCAATTATCGTTTGCGTCTTTGGTGGTCATGTAAATATCTCTTCCTCCAAACCCTGTCGGTATGTCGCTGACCACAAACATGGTTTGTTCATCATTGGTAATAAATACCGAAGGTTCGAAACCGCGCTTGGAATTGATTCTTCCCTTATCAACTTGCGGTGAGCCCCAAAAACCATTTTCTAACTTGCTTACCCATACGTTTTCTTCCCGGTAGATATAGAGTTCGGTTTCATTTGAGGCAAAAGTGATGGCAGCATCATGGTCATCGCTATTGATTTCGTTGCTCATATAGCGATTGGTGGAATCATAATTCATGGCCTCTGACCATTGACCATTAATGTTTAAAGCGTAATAAATATCTTCATAAAACTTACCATCACTGTCCATATCACCTCCAGTGGTGTTTTCTCTTCGAGAGGTGAATAAAATAATGTTTTCATCCTTTGAGACTACCGGTGCATAATCAGCAAACTCGCTATTGATCTCTTTGCCCATGTTATCAATGCGGATGTATTTTTTGTTGTTTTCAAATTGAACTTTACCGTTTTGACACATTTCAATGTACCTTGGAATATCTTCTTCCAGTTCATTAGGTGCTAAACCCAACTCCTGACGCATCAGATTTAAGTAGGTCTGGAAATGACCAATAGCGATATCAAAATTTCCTGCAAATTGTTCTGCCTTGCCGGCATATAAAAACATGTCGGGCAATGTGTCAGAGTTTATATTATTTATTGCTTTATCAAAATAGGGAGCCGCTTTTCCTCGATTTATTTTCTCATCAAAAATGGCTAGACCCATTTCATAGTTATAATCCGGGTTATCGGGTTGAAGTTTTAGAAGATCGCTGTAAATGCTTTGAGCTTGTTTGAAATTCCCTGAGTTCAATGCTTTCACTGCGTTTACCCTCATTTTGTTTTCTTCTCTTGTTTGGCTAAAAGCAGAGATGGCTATCAACAAAGTGAAAAAAACCAACAAAAGAAATATTTTGCCTGGTGATGTGGAGTGAGTGATTCGTTCTGAATACCGCATAGATCGGAGGATTTGTAAGCTTACTCACAAATCTACCCCCTTTAAATGCCGACTGGTTTTGACTAACCTGTTATTATAAACAGATATTTGTTAATTGGAGTCCGGGTTAAGAGTTTGGTAAATAATGTTTTAACCCTATTCTATTTAAGTTGATGAACAGGATTAGTGTTGAAATCAAATTGCTATTAACACTATTATTGATAGGATGTTAACATTTTTATAATTCGCAAACCCGCGTCTTCGAAAACAACGAATTACGGTGATTCTTCCCTTGGTTTTAATAGACGAATGGGATTGTTAAAATACAGATGGAAAGTAGGCTCATCCTTTAAAGTTCACGATTGATATCCCAGTTTTCAAGGTAATCGGCAACTTTTCTTACAAACATTCCGCCCAAAGCTCCATCCACCACGCGGTGGTCATAAGAATGTGAGAGGTACATGAAATGTCGTATTCCAATGGTATCACCTTCTGGGGTTTCAATTACAGCCGGTTTTTTGCGAATTGCACCAACGGCCATGATAGCTACCTGAGGTTGGTTGATAATTGGAGTTCCGAACGCATTGCCAAAAGTGCCCACATTTGAAATAGTGTATGTTCCGCCTGAAATCTCATCGGGTACTAGCTTGTTTTCTCTTGCACGAGCAGCTAAATCATTTACTGACTTGGTTAGTCCGTAAAGATTTAAACGATCGGCATTTTTTATAACTGGCACGATAAGGTTACCGGAAGGCAATGCTGCGGCCATTCCAATATTGATATTTTTTTTGCGGATTATTTTATCACCATCAACCGATATGTTGATCATAGGAAATTCTTTGATGGCTTTGGCAATGGCTTCGATGAATATTGGAGTGTAGGTGAGTTTTTCCCCTTCTTTCTCCTGGAATTGTTTTTTCATCTTGTTTCGCCAATTCACAACATTTGTGACATCAGCCTCAACGAAACTTGAAACGTGCGGGGATGTATGTTTTGACTTTACCATGTGTTCTGAAATCACCTTGCGCATTCTGCTCATTTCGATGATTTCCACATCACCTGAAACTGAAGGTGCTGGAGTTTCTTGTTTTGGTGGCGGAGTAGAAGTTTTGGCTTGTGTTGGCTGCTGAGGAGCAGAGGCTGACTCTCCGTTATTTCTGTTTTTGAGGTATGCTAAAATGTCTTTTTTGGTTACACGACCTTCATTACCGCTGCCGGGAATATTATCCAGTTCATTCTGATTAATGCCTTCGGTCTTGGCTATGCTTTTGACAAGTGGACTGTAAAATCTGTCTGAAGAATCAGAAGATGCAACGGGTGTTGGTTCTGCTGTTTTTGATGCCTTCTCAACAGTTTGCTCAACGGCTGCAACACTTTCAACGGGCGTGGGCGCAGAGGTTTTTTCTTCGGAAGGTGCACTTGGCGCTGGGCTTTCTTCACCTTCTGCACCAATAATGGCAATAGGTTGTCCCACTTTCGCAACCTCACCTTCCTGAACTAAGATTTCCAGAATTTTTCCTCCAGCCGGTGCCGGCACTTCACTGTCCACTTTGTCGGTTGCAATTTCTACCATTGCCTCTTCAGCTTCAACAGTCTCTCCAACACTTTTTAACCAGGTTGTTATTGTTGCTTCTGCTACACTTTCACCCATCTTGGGTAGAATAACTTCGATCTGCGCCATCTTTCTATTTATTGGTTTGCAAAAGTAAAATAAACACGGGTTGTATAAAAAGGTTATCCATTTTGCTTTTTTGACGAAATCGTCATGTGCACTTCATTTTGATTTAGGCTAATTGAGTTCATTCGTTTTTGATGAACTCGAACTCAAAATACTTTTAAGTGATTTTTCTTTTTGGCTTTTGTAGATATCTTCATGATAACAATCGAGTCTTTTTATCAGCTCCAGCAAACTTTCTTGTTCTTGATCATTTAAATCGCCCGGTATAATTTTCGCTACCTGCTGCATACGCTGTGTAGCCTGAAAAAATGTGTTTTTGCCAAGATCTGTAGCAGATAGTAGCCTGATTCTTCGGTCTTTCGAACTAATGTCTTCTTTGATCAGCCCCTTTTTTAATAGCCTCTTTATCACTTCCATACCACTTGGAACTTCATGTACATTATAGACGATAAGGTCTGTTTTGCTCATCGATTCATGTTCTATTAAGGCAGCTAAAAAACCGAAATCATCCCCATTGATAAGCGCAAAACCATCAAACACTTCTTTCACGTAATATTTGGCGTATTTATTTAACCTTGTCAAGTGAAATGCGATTGATGCGCCTGTATTGCCATAACTTTCCATTAAAGATGTTGCGGATGAGACTTTTGAAGATTGAGGAGTCGGTTTCTGGTTTCTTGCTAGAAAAGATACAAAGCCGTTTAGTGTGATCTTTTTCTCTTCCTTCTCATAAGCTTTGAGGAGTGAAATCAATTGCTGGATGATATCTAAGGTGCTCGACATAATTATAATATTACAATAATATCTGTAAAAATACTATGTAATAATAAATGTTTAATATTTTTGATTTAAAATTAAACAAAATGAAACTTGTTTTTGCTTCGCTTTTGATATTTTCAATGTTTTCCGCTGGATTTGGGCAAAATGCGATCATCAAAGGAAAAGTATTTGATCCTATCAATAATGAGCCGATTCCTTTTGCTAATGTTGTCGTACAAGGCACCACAATAGGCACAAGCAGCGATATCGATGGAAATTATGAAATCAGCGGATTAGAGCCAAAACTTTATAACCTAGAGGCCAGCTCCTTGGGATTTAAAAAAACTGTGGTTTATGAAGTTCAGACGTTTAAGAGTAAACCGGTGTATATTGATATTGAAATGGTAGAAGACGCCCAAATGCTTGAGGCTGTAGAGGTTGTTGCCTCACCATTCAGTAAGAAAATGGAGGCGCCAGTTTCAATGCGAACCATTGGTGTTTCCGAAATCGAACGAAATCCTGGCGGAAATAGAGATATAAGTCGGGTAATTCAATCGCTTCCTGGTGTTGCGTCTTCCCCTTCCTTTAGGAACGATATTATTATACGTGGAGGAGGGCCAAATGAAAACCGTTTCTACCTCGATGGAGTGGAAGTGCCTAACATCAATCATTTTGCAACTCAAGGGGCTTCGGGCGGTCCTGTTGGTTTGATCAATGTCAACTTTATTCAGGAGGTGGAGTTTTACAGCGGTGCATTTCCTGCAAATCGTGGCAATGCGCTTAGTTCGGTTTTTGACTTTACGCAGAAAGATGGGAACCCAGATGGAATCAGAGCAAATGTCACAGTAGGAAGCAGTGATTATGGGTTGACTTTAGATGGTCCAATCGGAGATAAAACAACCTATATTTTCTCAGTTCGAAGGTCTTACTTACAATTTCTGTTCACCGCTTTGAGGCTTCCTTTTCTTCCGATTTATAATGATTCGCAATTCAAAGTAAAAACCAAGCTCAATGATAAAAATGAGATTACATTGATTGGTTTGGGTGCGCTCGACAATTTTGAATTGAACGAAGCAGCCAACGATGGCATTGAAGATCAAGCTACGCTTGAACGAAATCGTTATATTCTTGGAAATATTGCAGCAAACGAACAGTGGAACTATACGGTTGGAGCTTCATACAAGCATTTTGCTGATAATAGTTTTCAGCAAATTGTAATAAGTAGAAATCACCTTAACAATACGGCTGTTAAGTATCAGGATAACGATGCCAGTTCTGAAGCGAACAAGATTTTGGATTATCAGAGTCAAGAAATTGAGAATAAGCTGCGTTTGGAACATACCTACCGCAATAATGGTTGGAAATGGAATGTTGGTGTTGGGTATGAAAACGCTCTCTATACCAACAACACCTTCAACCGATTGGTTACTGCTCTTGGTGAAGAATTAGTTGTTGATTTCAACTCAGAACTCTTCATCAATAAGTACGCAGCTTTTACGCAATTGTCTAAAGGGTTTATAAAGGAAAGACTCCAGCTATCACTGGGTTTGCGAAGCGATTTTAGTAATTACAACGATGCTATGGCAAATCCTTTAGATCAGCTATCACCGCGCCTTTCGGCCTCATATACTTTTTTACCAAAATGGAGTTTGAATGCCAGTGTTGGGAGGTTCTTCCAATTACCACCTTACACCGTGATGGGTTATCGAGATAATGAAAACAACTTGGTCAACCGGCAATTGGGAGTAGGGTATATTCAAGCAGATCATTATGTGGCCGGCATAGAGTATTTACCTGCAAACAATACTAAGATCACTATTGAAGGTTTTTATAAGCAGTATCAGAACTACCCATTTCTGATAAGAGACAGTGTTTCATTAGCCAATTTAGGCAGTGATTTTGGCGTTATTGGCAATGAACCGGTTGAGTCTAAATCTGACGGTCGCGCTTTTGGAGTTGAGTTTTTTGCTCAGCAAAAACTTTTTAAGGGTTTTTATGGAATTATAGCCTATACCTTAGTTAAAAGTGAGTTTGAAGATAAGAATGATGATTTCAAACCTTCAGCATGGGATAATGGAAACATTGTGACCTTAACAGGTGGAAAAAAGTTTGCGGGTGATTGGGAGCTAGGAGTGCGGTTTCGATATTTGGGAGGCGCACCTTACACACCTTATGATGCACAGCTTTCCGCTTTAAAATCTAATTGGGATTTGCGCGGGGTAGGGGTCTTGGACTACGATCTGCTCAACTCTGAGCGCAATGGTGCAGTTCATCAGCTTGATGTACGTTTGGATAAGCGATTTTTCTTCAAAAAATGGAGTTTGAATGTTTATTTGGACATTCAGAACCTTTACAATTATCAGGCGCCTTTAGCCCCTTTTATCACGGTAGAACGTGACCAAAACGGACAGCCACTTGAAAACCCTAATGATCCAACAAGATATCAAACTAAAACAATCGAAAACTTCTCAGGCACGATATTACCGTCTATCGGACTCATCATTGAGCTATGATGCTTTTGACGGGATTGAACTTAAAGGAAAGGAAATGCGCTAGAACTGTATACCAACAACCAGAATGTCATCGATTTGCTCTTCTTCGTCACCCATCCATTCTTCAATGCGTGCATTCAAGATATCGCGTTGCCGCTCCATGGTTTCATTATTGACTTTTATGAGCAACTTTTTGAATTGACTGTACTTAAATTTCTTGCCATTTGGGCCGCCAAACTGGTCTGCATATCCATCTGAGAAAATATAAACGGTATCACCTTTTTCCAATTCAACGGTGTTGTTGGTGTATGGCGTGTCAATATTATCACCATAAATACCTACTGGCTGGCGATCTCCTCGGTAGTCAATGATTTCATTATTTCTGATCAACCAAAGCGGGTTGTTAGCACCGGCAAACTCAATTACATTTCCGTCTTTGGGGATTGAGCATAATGCGATGTCCATTCCATCCTTTGTTTGGTCAGATGATGGGTGTTTATTCAGCGCTTTTATCACACCTTGTTTCAGCGCCATGAGGATTTCATTCGGTTGGGTAATTCCTTTTTCATTGACGATTTCATTAAGTAGAGAAGACCCGATCATAGACATGAGCGCTCCCGGAACACCATGACCCGTGCAGTCTGCTGCCGCAATAATAACCTTGTCTTCTTTCTCTGAAAACCAATAGAAGTCACCGCTAACAATGTCTTTTGGTCTGAATAAAACCATCGAGTTCTTCAGCGAACTGGATATTTCTTCATGTGAGGGTAATATGGCTTCCTGAATGCGTTTAGCATATAGGATAGAATCTTTAACCTGTTCATAAAGCTCTGCGATTTGTTCGCTTTGTTTTTCAATTTCTTCCTTTTGGCGAACTACTTCTGCTGTGCGTTCCTTCACTTTCTTCTCCATGTCCTCAGAATATTCTTTGAGGTTTTTACGCATCACGAGAAGTGATTGACCGAGTTCGTCCTGCGAACTCAATGGAGAATACTCGGTATTGTAGCCACCCGAACCAACGGAAATAGCAAAGTCTTTTGTTCTTCTTAATCCAGCAACAACGGTCTCCAAGGCATTTGCCATTTCACCGATTTCATCACCCCGAGCGTTGATCCAGCTTTTCGGGAATATACCCTTTGATAGATCCAATAAAATCAACCTCAACTTTCTTACTGGTGAAACGATCGTTCTAGTGGTAAGGAAGGCGATAAGGATTCCTGCTATGGTGAGGGCAATTCCAAGGTTCTTTATGAGCATTCTTACACCTTGAAATGAATCGATCATTTCAGCTGTTATTACTGATGTAAGGTTTTTCTTGGTAGTTATCAGATTATCGAGGTGTTCCAGGATTTCATTGGACATTGTGTAAATCTCCCCACCTTCTTCTACCATTGAATAGGCGGTGAATTGATTAATTGGGTCGTTGTAAGATTCTACTCCTGATAGTGTTCCTTTGATAATTTCATGGCTCGACCAAAGCATTTCTATATCTTCAAAGAGAGGCTGTAGGCTCGCTTTGGTTGAATCTTCCCATCCTTTGGATAGTTCTTCTAATTGTAACTTAAGTTGAGGATATTCAGAAATCGTTAATTTGTTCAAAGCTACCTTGTCTTCATTTTCTGAAGGACTTGGTAGGTAAACCCAACTATTGACTAGCATTTTTGACCGAACAATCAGTAACTTCAACTCCTGTAGCTTGGCAATCGAAGGAGTGTGATTGTTGGTTATTTCCTCATTTATTTTCTGGCTTTCTACAAATGTTGTATTCGTAATGTAAAATGCGATAATCGTAGATAGAATGACTACCGCGAAGCCTAGGCTGATCTTTCGTCCAATGCTGAAGCGTGCGAACATAATTTCTACTGATTATTGATTTCCTTGGAGTTTCTTTAATTCCTCTTGGTAATATTCTGAGGTCTCAATATCGTTGAGTCCAAAATAAATTCCCGAAAGGCCAACCAACGTTTCCTTGCGTTGAGGGTTTAACTTATAGGCCTTCTTCATATATGGCAACGCTTGCCCAAAAAGTTCCATCACTTGAGCCTGGACGGCAAATAACGTTTCGAAATCTGTATCATAGTCCATGTTTTCTATGATGTTTACTCCTTGATTGTAGTAGTGGATAGCCAGGTTGTAATTAGCACTGATATTATTACTGTCTAAAACAAGTATTTCTTCATAGATCTTAACCACTTTTCTGCCCAACTCTTCTTTATCATCACTAGGCCTTGGGTTGTCAAAAAGGGTAGAGTACTTTGAGGCTTTGTACAGTTTAAACTCAATGGTTCTTGATGTTAGATCGATTTCAGGATTGGTTATCTCCATAACCTTTTGATATTGATCATAGAGTTGTTGTGCCATTTCAAAGTTGTTTGAATCAAGGGCATATGCTGCACTATTGAACAGTGTAGAAGAAAGAAACTTAAGCGATTTTAAGCAGTCTTCAACCAGGTCTCCTTGGGGCTCGAGCTCTATTGATTTCGCATACGACTCAATTGCGATTTCTCGGTATTCAAATGCTTCTTTCTTTTTACCGCTGTCCTGAGCTTGCTTAAAGAGGTCTTTATAAATATAACCTCTGAAGTACCAGGTTTTGGTAATCCCATTAAACTTATCGTCCTCGATGGCGATATCTATGAGCTCGCGTGCTTTGGGTAGGTCTTCTCCCTGATAAGCACGCAGTGCTAGTGACACCGTATCGAGCTGAGCCCTGAGCCCGAATGGTATCGTCAGAAATAAGACCACCGCTATGGTAATGAGTCGTTTCATTTTAATTTATCACTTTGGCGGCTAGGTTTTCTAGAGATTTACTTACAACAAGACCCTGATTTTTAAACAAGGCTTTATTCATTTCATACTTTAATTGTGCTCCCACAACAATGAAGTTGATGGCAGCAAGATTGTCTATCGCTCCGCTGGCTTCGGTTACTACCAGACAGGAATAGTTTTTTGCTTTTTTAGAATATGGTTCTATCTGTGGTGCTTTGCCTGAAACATAAAGTACATGGCATTTTGTTACCTCGGAAGAGCTATTGAATTTTTTCACAATCAAGCTTTGGCTGTTGATTTTTTTTGTTTTGGCAATATTCTCCAGCTCAGATGCAAGAGCGTCATCTCCTACAATTCCTATTACAAATTCACCTTGCTTATAGGATTCCGGCCACTCCGTGTACTTTGTAAAATTATAGATGAACATTGACTTCATTTTTGCGCGGGTATTGACCTGACTAGGACTAGTCTGAGTCAATCCGCCCAAAGCGAACGCAATCAATAGCGATATTACGAGGAGTAACTTCTTCACAGTATAGTTGCCTGCAAATGTAGATTATACAACTGTACAGACATTTAACGAAGCCGCCAAGTTATGGAAATTTTGAATTGTGAGCCAAGAAATTACGTAGAGGTCTGAAAATCAAAAAATACGAAGCTCAACCCTTCGATTGTTTTCACGGTATTTAAGCTGACAAGGAACGTCTAGCATGCATTTGCCTTTGGGGATCGACTCTCCATGGTATTCGATAATCAACTGATCGGGCTTATACCCTTTCGACAAAAGAAGGTTATAAATATTCTTAGCACGCAACTCTGAAATACGTTCGTTACTCCCAAACGAGCCGTATGTATCCGTAAAGCCATCTATTCTTACCGTTAAATTTTCTTTTGATGATTCTGTGTTTACTAAGAATTTAAACATGGTCTGTTCTCCCGAATCAGAGAGCTTCCATTGGTCAAAGGCAAAGTGGATAACATAGTCAGGAGGAGACGCAAGTCCTTCACTTTGGATTAAGCCGAGTCTCGCACTTCTATTTTTGGCGTGATTTTCTTCGCTGCATTGTTGTGTTTCACAATCGACACTGGGTTGTGATGCCTCAAAGTTTTGTATAAACAGCTTATCCAAAGGAACTCCTTCATCGTTCATGTAACGTGCTATGGCTACTGATCGTTCGGCAGAATAAGACCGGCTCTTTTGTATTTCCTTTATGTCTGCATGGCATTCAATATTGATCATTTTATCTTGGCTCTCCCTCCATGCTTTGATGATCTGATCGAGTTTTCCGGTAGATTCTGAGTCGAGTTCAGAAGACCTAAATGCGAAATGAATTCCAATGGATTCTGAACTCTGAGTTTCGTTTGGCGTGGAACCTTGATCTGGTTTAGGTGCAGATTCATTCGGATTTTTAAAATTTAGATCGGTGGCTGTCAAATCTTTTACGTTCAATAATTGAAGTTCATATTTTTCAAGCGATAGCTTGTCATAACGCCACTGTCCGTTGAATACATGAAACCTGTCCAGGATGTTTCCTGTTTGATCCATCAATGCAATATTGAATTCCTCATCTTCTTCTGTAATTCTAAAGACGTAGTCAACATCTTTTTCTAACCTGCTGAATTGGAATTTTCCGTTACCATCCAATTGAGCCACGTCTATGAGGTTGCCATCATCATCAAAGGCGTAAATTTTCAGGTCTTCCTTATAGTCGCCCGGCAACTCTCGATAAACCTGGCCAAACATCATTCCCGAGCTTTCGTCTTCAGAGCTCTCCATGCTTAAATCTTTAGCTGCCTCCAACAAGATCTTATCATATTTAAATGCATTGTTCTTATCAAGAAAAAGCAAACCAAGGAACCTTCCATCAAAATTGAAAAGAGCAACTTTTAGGTCTGTATCCTCCATTTGCTCCATCACTTTAATGCTGAAGTTCTCTGTGCTCGATAATCGATCGAACTTAAAGTTTCCTTTACTGTCCGTATAGCTTGAATCAATAACATTTCCTTCAGCATCGAAGGCGTAAATCGGAATGCCAGATTTGTAATCGCCAGGCAGCTTATAGTAAATCTGCCCGGTTATGAACTGATCCAGCTCAGACATTGGTTGATCTTTGCTTTCAAGCAGTTCGAGTCGCGAGACTTGTTCATTCTGAAGAGAAGCATACATGTATTGCTGAAGTTGATCGAATCGCAGGTATTCAGATGCAATTCCCTCATGATTGAACAGCATAAGTTGAAACGCACTTTCGTCATTTGTTTGGGGTTTAAAAACATAGGCTTGATCCGGTCTGAGTTGATTGAATTTAAAATGACCATTACTATCTACTAGGCTCGATTCTACCAGCATTCCGTTTTCATCGTAAACATCGATATTCATACCTTCAGAATAATCGCCTGGAAGTTTCTTAAACAGCTGGCCTTCTATTGTATAAGGCTTATTGAAGTATGCAAGCTCACTTTCATTAAGGGTTTCCTCTATTCTTTCCAGTGATGTGAACAGGTGAATAGAAAAGTTTAACGCTTGCGTTTTTACAATTCGGTTGGATGATTTATCAACTAAATAGAGATCAGGTTTTAGCTCAAATTGCTGAAATGAATCTGGCAATATGATCTTGTAATTGGCGGTTGGCTTTGTATTATAAAGATCAAAACCTCCGCGGGCATTTGTTCTTCTTACTTCTATTATGTTATTATTTGAGTCAAAAATCACCACCGGAATACCTTCCATCGGTTGATTATTGTATTTTAAAAAGCCTGTATATCGAGCAGGAGCAGGAATGCTCTCTTTAGGGCTTGTTAATGAGAATCTGTAGGTGAAATAATCATTTCCTTTTTCTGAAACTTGCTCGGTGTGTTCAGCATCTGCATAAAAGATGGAAGATCGGTATATAGTGCTATCTCCGTCAGACGATCCGATATATAGGTATTCTGATTTAGGAAGGCTATAAAACTCGTAGTAACCATTAGAGTCTGTGACAGACGATGAAATAATCGTTCCATCATCTGTTTCTGCAACCATTTTCACATTGGCTGCATCTGACGGAAGTTCAGTAAACAATTGTCCGAAAAGATCATAGTCATCATCGATTTCCGTGTCAGATTCATCAATGGGGGTTAGCGATTCTATTTCATCTCGTGGCAAAACCTTATATCTAAAGCTGTTGGTCTCTTCCTTATCCAATGCTAAAACGGCTTCACCAGCCTCATTGACGATGAAAATCTTGGCTTCATCCATCATCGATCCATCAACTTCGGCCATTCTAATTTGATAGGACTTTCCAACTGGTAACGCACTGAACGAAAAGAGTCCGTTAGAATCTGTATTGACGGTTTCAATAAGGTTGTCGTATTCATCATAAAGCTGCAGCTCAACACCGTCTGAAGATAGCTGTGAATAATCAAAAACACCGGCTACTTCAACGCGCTGAGAGTCTTCTGGATTGGCGATTTGCACAAATGCATAAATGTCGTCTTTGCCCAATCCACCGTCTCTTGATGATGAAAAATATCCCGCAGTTGGATTGGTAAAACAAATCCCAAAATCATCCAAATTTCCATTTATGGGTTGTTTAAGGTTTATGGGGTCGCCCCATTGGGTTTTTATTTTATGAGATACAAATAGATCGAGCCCACCAAACCCGGGATGACCATCTGAACTGAAATATAAAGTGCTGTCGTTTTGAAAATAAGGAAAAACCTCGTTCAAAGGAGTGTTGATCTTAACAGAAAACGGACGAGGTTTTGACCAGCTTAACGAGTCAGTTCGGGTGATGTAAAAAAGATCCATTTTTCCTGTTGTACCTTTTTGGTCACTTGCAAACACGAGTGTTTTGCCATCTGGTGAGATTGCAGGATGCGCAAAAGAAAATGAATCACTTGATAATAAAACACGTTCATTTTTAATGCGTTTTTCTTTTATCAGATCAGCTTCGAACAATTCAAGATGTGCCACACCATCCTTTCCAATAGCGCTATTGGCAACAGTGTAATAAACTTTTTGATGAATGGTATCAATGGAAACTGGTCCGATATGATAGTCTCCAGAAAGTGAGTTTTGAAAGAGATTGGGTTTTTTAAAGCTTGGATTGACTTGGCCGGAGGAGTCAATGTTTTCGTTGATTTCAGCAAAATATGCTGCCAAATATGGAGTGTTGTCATAACTTGAACCGGTTTCATGGACGTGATCGACATGTCTTGCAGTGGCGAAAACCAAACCACTTTTATAAGGGAAAGGAGCAAACTCAGAATAAGCAGTGTTTAACCCTACAACCGATTTAACCTGAAAGTTTGCAGCTTCACCTCGCCAAATTTTACTACGGTTGATCGATCTCAACATTAGTTGAGCTATAAAGCTGCTTGGATTTTGTTTAACATACCGCTCTGTTACCCGCTGTGCATCATCAATCTTCCCATTTTTGAATAATACCTGGCCGAAGTGCATCAAGCCTTCGTTATTCAGAGTACCTAACATGTCGGCACGCTCATAATAGTATTCAGCATCTTTGAAACGATGCAGTTTCATATTTGCAAAGGCAAGTCTTTGGTTGAGCTCTCCATTGTTTTCATTCCGTTTAACCTTTCTGCTTAGGATTCTAACGGCATCTGCATAGCGATTTTTTTGAAGAAACCGTTCTGCTCGATCGGCTTTAATAATCGTTGAATTTGAGTCTGCGGTTTGCCCATGGAGTATGAAAAACTGCGAAATCAGCATTGAGGTCAATAGTATGGTGATGCTGGTTTTCAATGCTAAAAATACCGTGGGGAAATGCTTTTGTTAGTGGGTAGCCCAAATTCAAGGCCTAAAAAAATCTCATGACTGGAGCCTTGTGTTATGCGCAGATCATTAAATGGATAGTCAAAGGAATATCCTATGCGAACAACGTCCGTCAGCAGGTACTCCAATATGAACACACCACCAAACTGCGGTCTTACAGTTACACCTGCCCAGAGCTTTTCATCTATTAATACGCTGAAGTTTAAATCAATTATTCCTTCAAATAAACCAGCTTGCTTGTATAATATACTTGGCCTTAGTGTCAGATATTTGTTGAGCACAAATGCCCGCCCAATAGTAAACGAGTAATGCCTGAATTGCCTGTAGGCGTTCGCGCTATTCACTACCGAGTCAGAAACATTGAGCCGCGGTTCTGCAAGATGAGCCAGTTCCAGTCCGGCATAAAACTTATTTGTGCTGTAGAATACACCAAAATCTGCATCGGGCACTATGATTTGGTCAACACCATAAGTTGGGATTGCATCTCCCTGATCCTTGTATTCAATTTTATTCCAATCAAACGCGATGTATTGTATCCCTAACCCCAAACCGAAACTCATTTTACCTCTAAAAAGAGGGAATCGGTAAGCGTAGTCCACCTGAGCTTGAATATTGTTTCTTGGACCGATATTGTCATTGGTGATTTGAAAACCCAGTCCCATTTTTTTATCACGAATGGGGCCATGAATAGCAAATGTTTGAGTTACAGGAGCTCCTTCAAATCCTATCCATTGATTTCGATAAAGCATTACTGTGCTTATGGCTTCTCGACTTCCGGCATAAGCAGGGTTTATGCCAAGCGGATTGAACATGTATTGATTAAACTTTGGGTCTTGCTGGCCAAAAACATTGGACAGGGCAAACACCGTGAGCAAGCTTAATACAATATGTAGTATTTTGTTTGTCATCTCGAAACTTCTATCCAGCCTTTATAGGTGCTACCGTCAAATTTTGCGATGTAGAAATAAGTGCCGTCAGGCAGTGGGTTTCCATTTTTGTGCAAGCCTGTAAACGATGCAGAGCTGTTATCATAGTTGTTTGCGCTCCAAACAAGCGCGCCATATCGATTAAATATTTCAACTGATTTTTCATTGAAAAAATCTGAATTTTCTACGTGCCAATAATCATTAAAGTCATCTCCATTAGGAGTAATACCAGAATAAAATTTTGGTGTGCAATCAATGCTATCAACTGCTCCTACAGTAATTGAGTTGGTTACGGCATTGCCGTTTGAACCGGTTACCGTGAGGCTATAAAGGCCGACTTCAAGTTGGGTTATTTGCTCGGCATTTGATCCGTTACTCCATTGATAGGTGAGGGGTGTTGCGATGTTTTCAGAAATAAAAGAAATGGAGACAGCGCCATCATTTGCCCCAATGCAAGCTGCGTCAGCAGCTGAAAGTTCAAGAATGAAAGGGTTGTTTAACACATAGTTTGATTGTTGAAACCCCTGAGTGATAACAAATGAACCCTGTTCCTGGGTGCTCACAATCGGCTCACCAACCGATGCCGATAAATAAAACTCACCTTCACCAAATTCGGAGTAGCCGCTTCCGATCAATTGACGATCGAGTTCAATCGTTTGCGCATGAACTTTTGGCCATGCGAAAAGCTCGATTAAGAAGAACAATATGAATAGTGTTTTTTTCATTCTACTATTAACAGATTCTTTTTAACGAATTGAGTTGTTGGTTGATTTGCTCGATTTTAAAATATTTTTCTGCAATAAATTTTGATAGACCAATCTGGTTTACACTGCTTTTATCTTGTTCCATGTCATAAAAGTTAACGCTTTTGAAATTAGACACCTTATGAGGTGACATATCTTCCAAATTCTGTGAGATTAATGTGATATCCATTACGACTAAAAGAATGATTATTGATGTTATTCTTTGGATTAAGAGCGATATAGTGATGTTGTTTTTCAATCAGTTTTTGATACTTCGTACGTGACTCGAGCCCCGTAAATTCTTAAATCATTATTGTTTTGGTATGTGCTGAACCTTAAGAAATAACTATATGAAGAATTGTCAATTACCGCGTTAAGAATGGTTGATTCTGTTAATGACGTTGTGCCAGGAGTAGCAGTATTTCCGCTTGTTGGAGTTGACCCTAAAACACTTACTATGGTACCACCCAGAGTATGCCGTCTTAAGCTACCTTCTACACCGTAGGTGCCGTCATTATCATAAATATAAAATGTAACTTCTGTAACTGTGGCTCCATCGGGTAATTGAATAGGAGCATAGAGTGTGGCGCTAGACCCGTTGGTACCGCCAGCAACCCACCTTGCGTTTCCAGAGACAAATCCGCCTATTTCAATGCTTTGGATAGTGGCTAAGCCACTTACACCCTGCAAAGGTGTAAATCCTGCAGCCGAAACCGAGGCATAGCGCGTTTGCGCTGTACTGTATGTATAATCGTTTGCGCTTGGGATTTCAACGTCACCGACCACATCCAGCGTTGAAGATGGGTTTACCGTTCCAATACCAACATTGCCGTTGGTTTCAATGGTTAATTGATCATTGCCTCCGTTAACCACCCTTAACTCACCTGCAAAATTGCGTATATCCCAAGTGTTGGTACTGTTTGCCAGTGTGAGAATGGCATCAGAGGAACCCGTTGACTCCAGCCTGGCTTCAGCATCCCCGGATTGAATCACATGAAGTTCGGTTGTAGGTGTTGTCGTTCCGATTCCAACGTTTCCACCCGCATCGATATGCAGGGTTCCTGTGGTTCCTCCTGCATGCAATGTCAGGTCAGTTGAAGCTTGTATATTACTTGAAGCAGGCGTGTCGTCAAGTATAATATCCAGTGTATTGCCATTATTAACCATCTGAAGTTGGGTTTGATAGAGCGGGCCTCCTGTGTTAGGGCGCAACCTCAACATGTGATTATTATTCGTGTTTCTTACACTCAGTCCTCCTCCGTAGTTGTCAATCGTGAAATAGGTATTGTTGGTAGGTAAATTTACATAGCCAAGTCCGTTTAGGTAAAAATCATTCGTTCCGAGTGTGTTGGTGCCAATTCCAAGTTTGCCAACATCATAAATTCCTCTTCCCAGAGCGTTAGAATCATTAGTCAGAATATCGGCAATGCCATTTCCAATTGCCGAATTGTCTTGCCATGTCAGATTACCTGCTCCATCAGTATGAAGTAACTGGTTTGCACTTCCGTCAGTTTTAGGGAAGGAATAAGCATTAGCAATAGAAAGGCTGTCAATTATTACATGACCTGCTACCATAAATAGTGAGTCGCTTGCTTGACCGAAAACACTTACAGAGCTGTCTTGCAATCGAATGGCTGATGCTGAGTTTGACGGTAAAACAGCTCCTGCCGCATTAGTGGGCCAATGAAATAAACCGCTAAATCCGTTGCCCGCACCATATACATCGGCATGGTCATTGTTTAAATATCGTAAATCTGTACCGTCTTGAAATACATTAAAACCGAAGTAGCGAACACCTTCAAACGGAGTGCCGCTGGCCACTACATGCGAACCGATTTGCAGATCAGCTGACGGAGTTAATACTTTAATTCCAAGCACTCCTAAATCCAAGATGCTATCACCATT
>JBBDRU010000139.1:0-6955 GCA_040905305.1 Salibacteraceae bacterium
ATAAGTTTGTAGAAATATTAGAATAATAAACAGTTCTAATTAGGGGAAGCTTACAAACTGCCGAAGGACTAATTTGGGATTGGACAGAAATCATATATGAACCTAATAACAATTTGAAAATCTGGCTCGCAAAGGATGAAAATGGAAATATCATTCATAGGACAGTTGAAAACTTATTGGATAGTTCTGAAAAAAGATTTAATAATGAAGACAAACTCTATGAAACTCATTTAAAAACGTTTAACCAAGAAAACCGACTCATAGAGAAATTAATAACGGATGAAAATGGGAAAGAGAAAGAAAAACATTTGTATGACTACCAAGGACAAAAAGAAAGTTGGAAATTCATTCTAAATGGTTTGACTGTTAAAACGGAAGAAAGAGTTTATGACAGCAATAAAAATCTTACTCATTATATCAGAAAGGACAACAATGGAAAATGCTTAGAATGGTATGGGTTTGAATATGATAAATTTGGTAACAAGACAAAATATTTTTGGGGACAAGAAGAAGGCAAGCAAATTAGATTTAAGTCATTTGAACTCCTCTATGAAAACAACGAATAAAAAAAGGGCAAAAGCATAACAGCGTATATAGTTTATGGCGGATTTTGTGCAAAATTCGAAGTTTTGTGTATTTTTAGGGAATGAATTTATAAACTGAAACTAATAGCGTATTTGCCCGCCACAAACCATATACGCGAACCGTCAGACTGTCTCATAACCCCAGAGGTTTTCCACAATAAAAAATCTTAATAAGTAAGGCAGTTTATTTGGGATAAAAACGGTGATTTTGGGTAATTTTCTTGCATGAAATACATTCAAGGAAAAGATCGCTTTCAAGCTGAGATCAGCACCCATTGTATGGATGACACCATAGAGGGTGACAATGCGGTGCGGGTGATTGATGCTTTTGTTTTCAGATTTTATTACCACTTTCGTCTCAGCGGCAGCACCAATCCAATTCTGTGCTTTTAAAAGATGGGTTGTGAGGCAAATTGGCGTTGTGTTTAATTAAAAAATGAAAATATTACTAACCGGTTCAACCGGGTACATAGGAAAAAGATTGCTCCCTGTTTTGGTTGAGGCCGGGTCGATTGTAAGGGTATCTGTTGTTACCCCAGAAATGTTTGCGTTGTTGATTAGGTTAACATTGCCTTTTCTCCATTGATAAGTCAATCCTACGCCTGTTGCGGCAACAAAAAAGGAAACCGAATCGCCTGCACACACCGTATCACCTAACGGTTGCGTTGTTATGTTGGTGATGCTCGCTGATCCACAACCGTCAGTCATTGTAGCTGTGATTGCTGTTGTGTTGAGTGCCCCAGTTGTTGTTAAAGCGCGGCCTTCAAGATTGACACCGGTATTTAAGTCCATGGCGCCATTGTTGCAAACAATTGTTCCTTTAAATTCAGTATAGTCGTTCAAATCAACAGCTCCACTGATCATCCAATATACATTGTCAGCTTTGGCTCCATTGATGAGCAAAACTCGTGCGTAGGTACTTGTAGATAAGGCACCATAAACTTTGATCACAAACACTGCATTTGAATCGCCCATGGCATTCAAATAAAGCGAATCTGTGAAAGTCACAGCTGAGTTCATCAAGTATGTGTGTGGTGTCAACACGAGGTTGTTGCCAAACTGCGCAGGATAGAGTAATTCAATATCATGGGCAAGGCCGTTGAGATAGGTATAGGCTGTCAATAAATCGGCAGCGGCAGCTGCTGTTGAAGCATCTGGAATGGGGTGAATTTCACCTGTAACAGTAAGTGAGTCAAAACCAGTAGTTAAACCTACGTTGGTTCCTACATCACCCACTAAAGTGGTTACACCTGCATTGGTTACCCCTCCGTCCGCTGAAAAAACAACGTAACAGGCGGCAGTACCCATAGCTGGAGCAGCTGGACCTGTTAATACAGGACTTCCGCAGCCCACTGGCGTGTATGCCATCGTTCCGTCAAGGGTGATAGCTCCTGTGGTGGTAAACACACGACCTTCAATGGTATCGTTTGTGCTCATGCTCACGGCTGCATTGTTCACAATAATGTTTCCTTTCATATTTGTTCCTGCGGCCAATGTCACCATGCCTTCTATTTTCCAGAAAACATTGCATGCTTGTGCACCATTCAGGAGTACAATTTCAGAACCAGCGGCTGAACCGAACGTTCCTTCAATTTGGATGACAAACTCTGCATTAGCATTGTTTTCTGCATCTAAATAGAGTGTTCCGTTAAGCGTAGAAGCTGCTGAAACAGAGTAAACTCCTTCAACCAGCGTATCGCCATTACCAAGCAACACGGCAGGAAAAAAACCTGGTGTCATTGTGTCAAGCACGTTGTACGCTGAAAGTAAATCTGCCGCGCATTGGCCTGTTTCGCCATTGCCGCTGAGCATGTCTCCGTTCACGTTTCCAAATCCGGTAATTGATCCACTGTTGGTTCCTACATTGCCCGTTAGGTGAGAAATGCCTGTATTAGTTATTGATCCGCTAGATGTGAAGAGCACGAAATTTGCGGCCGTACCGAGGCTAGGTGCCTGAGCAAAATATATGCCCGGCATGCAGCTGAGCATGACCGCCATTGTAAGTTTCAATAAATATAAATTCATAAGATTGATGTTAAGCGTGAATATGTTTTCACGACAGTGCAAAGTAAATTTACCCTAGAGACGCTTCATTATATATAAAAAAGAAAATATTATATTTTTCAGTCCTGTAAAAAAAATAAAAATGGCCCCGAACTCACGTTCAAAGGGCCATTCCCATGAGGCAACCTACACCTCTATTTTTTAGGCGGTACAACTTCAATCACAACAGACCGATTGTAAAGCCGTCCTTCTGGATATTTGTTTTCAAAAAGCGTAGTGTTGGAATTCTCCCCAAACCCAAAGGTTTTAAAGCTCACATCAGTCCTGCCTCGGGCGGTCAACTCTCTTTGAATGGTGTTTTTGACATTATTCGCCCTTGCCAAAGAAAGCCTTTGATTGTTTTTAAAATCACCTATGTCATCTGTGTGACCGTGAATGATAACCGTGCCGTTCTTAGGAATATTCGGTACAATTTCTTCCCTGATGTAGTTGTCGTACATCAAAATGGCATTTGTCTCATTGAAGTTGTAGATGACGCTGTACTTGTTAGACACATCTGTTTTAGTTGGTGTCCATTGAATCAGGTTAAATTCATCCTCGCGAATCACTTCCGGGCTATTCCTTTTTGGAGTGCCGATCATAGTTGCTTTGAATTTGCCTTCAGGACGGTTACCGAGAATCACTTTTCCGGCAATAGCGACACTTTCTGTCTCGAAAGGCCCATAAGTTCTCACTTTACCTTGCTCATCTGAAAGCTCTAGCGACCAAGAAGTGAATTCAGCATCAGAGCCATCTGCTTCAAAGCCTACATAGCTTTCTATAGGAGCTTGCAGACTCTCCTTGATTTCTACCGCACTTAATCTGCTATTTGGATCTGTTTGATATTTCAAGAGCATTTCTGGAGAGGAACTTTCAATAGACACCCTTCGGTCTTCCTCGCGGAGTCTCACAAGTTCTTCTGTACCGCCTAGTTGTTCGGAAGGAATTGTCGGTTGTATTTGTCCAGCAGTCGTGATCCTTGTAGGATCTACTTCAAACATGGTTACAATGTAATCCTTCACCGATTCGGCCATTGCTTTGGCGTCTGATATTCCCTTGTCTGACGAACCAACAAAGTGGAGCGTAGCATTAGGATATTTTTTCATTCGGATTCCCAAAATGTTCAATACGTTGTAATAGACAGTCATTTGTCTCACTGAACTTCCACTTAAATCCTCCGGAGTGAAGAGGTCAATTCTGTCCTCCCTGAATTCCGCTACTTCAGCCTTATTCAACTGCTTGTATCGCTTAGGAATTTCAGTAGATCCAAGATCAAAGAACACATAATTTGCTAACGGGAAGAATTCTTTCACTTCGCGCTGGCTTGGCACGTATTCAGGAGATGTAACACTAAAATCAACCTTGCTTTTTCCTGATGAAGCAATTACTGCTGCTGCGGCAGTTGAGCTTTCGTCAGATTCAGCATCTTCTGCCACCACTGTTTTCTCAGTGGCTTTTTCATTCTTCTCAGCCCTTTCGGCTTTCGCTTGCTGTTCGTCAAAGTTGTTTCGCTTGCCTACGCCAAATTTCACGATGGCACCACCACGCAGAGTAGTGATATTCCATGTTTCGATAGACCTTGGGCTTTGTCCAAAGTAGGGCAGTAACGCTACAAAAGGTGAAATCACAACCTGCGTGCGATTGACTTTAGAAGTCAACGGAATGTCATAACCAACACCGGCTTGCATCGATATCATTTCATCCCTGCTATTTGAAAAGTCACCTTTCACAGCAGGTGTAGCCAGTTGTTCAGGATAATCAGGATTGATACCTAATTGGTAGGTAAATGATTTATCCAGGTTAAGCGCAAAACGCGGCCCGCCAAAGAGGTAGAATCCATTTTTAAATGGTGCAATGCGTAAACTCGGCTCAATGCTTATATAGCTCAGTTTAGCATCAAGATCTGCCGGGCAATTGCATGGCGTAATCACTTGATCAAATTTACCGCTGCGGTTGTCATATCCGCCTGCAAGCATGAACCCAAAACGGGAATCAGCCTTGTGGTATTCAATCACCGGACCTGCAAATAATCCCACACCAAAGCCATCGTGAAATGCCACGGGAGATGTAAATGCATTGTTTAGATTTTGAGTGGAGCCGCGGTAGAAATTAAAATTTGCCGCTGCTGCTCCTCCAAACCACCAAGATGGCGCTTTGAATTCGGGTTCTTCTGTTGTTTGTGCCTTGAGGGCAAAGGTTGAGGCACCTAATATTACAGCAAGCAACATTGTGCCTACAGTGCTAAGACCTGTTTTTGAACGCATCATTCGAGTTAATTTATTTTGATAATTCATGGTTGTTTGAGGTTACGGTCGGTTAATGGTATTTGCATTGGTCATCACTACTGAGCCGTTTTGGCAAAGCATTCTTCCTTCTGCGGTAGATCCGGAATTCATGGTTACTGAAGTAAGCGCAAGGATGTTTCCTTTAAACGTAGTGTTATCACCAATGGTGGCAGAACTACCTACTTGCCAGAACACATTTTTAGCCTGTGCGCCTCCGATCAGAATCACACTTCCGCCTGCACCACCCACTGTGGTAAAACCGGAGGCAATCTGGAATATCCAAGATGCATTAGGATCGCCCTGTGCATCAAGTGTAAGGTTACCTGATTGAATCAACAGTGTTGAATTCGTTTTATAAATTCCAGGTGCTAATGTTACACCTCCAATATCGCCTGACACCGAGGATGGGGCTGGATTTGTGGCTCCTTCTGCAAACAGATAAGCCGCTTGTAGGTCGTTTTTAGCTTGAATCAACATGGCAGGAGTGCCAACGGGAAGCAAATCATCCGATGCGTATATTTCACCGTTCACAATGATTGCAGGTGGGAAACCTGTAACTGAGGATCGAACGCCTGGACTGATTCCTACATCCAAGTTGTGGATCTCGCTCATTCCTGCTTGGTTTGTAACGCCCACACCGGCAAGGATTCCAAATCTTTCGGCAGTGCCTAAATCAACCGCAGGAAGCACTATGCTTTCTATGGTTCTGAACGTCCACTCTTCATCATTTTCTAAGGTTGTTCCAGAAGGCGTGGCGGCTACCGTAGTGATGGTGGCCGTGTAGTTCAATCCTTCGTCAAGATCTGTGTTGGGGTTGAAACTGGCGGTATTGCCCGTGTAGGTAACAACGCCTGAAATAGGAGTAGTGCCTTGCATCAAGGTAAATGATGTGGCATTTATTGTTGCTGGATCCATTTCTTCACTGAACGTGGCAGTGATGGTTTTGTCTAAAGCAACATTGGTATCCAAATCTTCGGGATCTGTTGAAACAACGGTTGGTGGAGCCAATATGGATCCTGTCGTGAATTCCCACACGTAATCGTTCTGAAGGTTGGTACCTGCCAGGTTCGATGCTTCCGAATGAATGGTGGCAGTATAGGTTGTGTTAGGTAAAAACTCAATGGTAGAAGTGAAAGAGGCAGTGGTATCAGTATAAGACACTGTTCCAACTACATTGGCTGTTCCAACGACCAGCGTAAAGGTTTGGTCATTGATGGTAGAAGCGTCCATAGGTACGCTGAATTTAGCCGTCACAACTTTGTTAAGCACTACATCAATCTCTTCGTCTTCAGGATCCGTGAAGGTGACCATGGGCGCTAGAATGTTGCTGGTGCTGAACGTCCATGCATAGTCCTGTTGAAGAGCATTGCCATTTAAATCTTTTATGGTAGTGAGCACTTTACCAGAATAGGTTGTGTTTGACAAAAGTGGACTGGAAGGAATGAAGCTTACTGTAAAACTCTCCGCATCATACGAAAGAGCGCCCTCAAGCTTATTTTGGCCATAAACCGCAATCGACTGAGGGGTAATTGTTTGAGGATCGATTTTTTGATTAAAAGTGATGTCAATCATCTTATTCAAAGAAACGTTGAGCGCTGAATCTGCGGGATCAGTTGTAACGACCACCGGACACAAGCCGATATTTTCGACAAAGGTGTCCTTCTTGCAACCTACAATTAAAATAAGGAATGCAGATGCAGTTATTGTTATTAGGTTTAATACTTTCATTTTTTAATTGAATTTAGTTCCGCTATCTGGCGGTCAGTGTGAGGATTATTTTTCACGCAGCGAAGGTGATACCAGAACAATAATTTTCTATTACATAACTAAATGAATAATTTATATTTTACCGTAGGCGGTTCAATACGCGATTTGTCCTGAGAAAAACTGAAATGATTTTTATACGGCTTGAACAGCCTCTAAGGGTCTGTAGGTTTTTATTACTTTGGAGGATCCCCCAAAAACTCCCCCCAGTTTTTCAGGGAGTCTGTATGATCAAATACCAGTTTAAGAATTGCCACAATTGGGATGGCCAAATGCATA
>JBBDRU010000140.1:0-1169 GCA_040905305.1 Salibacteraceae bacterium
GCACAATGAACATGTATGGTGGTTATCTACACACCAGGGGTTTAGGAGCTTATTATCGCAGGGGCTGGCGCCAAACCGGCTTTGTGAATAAGATTTACAATGTTGAATTCTTGAGTGTAAACCATCCAAAACAATATAAAATAGAGACGGTAATCGGCACTCAAGGTTACTTTGAAGGCAAAGTTAACTCTGTTTATTTTCTGAGAAACAGTTTTGGATGGCAAAAGTCTTGGTTTGACAAAGAGGTTAAACGTGGCGTCAGGGTGAGCGGCTTCCTTTTATTTGGCCCAACACTGGCATTTGCAAAACCGATTTTTGTTGACGTGGAATACACCGAGTCGGGAAATGAAGCTACAGAGCGCTATGACTACGACAAGCATTCTTCCCAGGCCATCATAAAAGGTCGTGCACCATTCTTACTCGGATTGAATGAAACAAGTATACACCCCGGGCTTCACTTAAAAATGGCATTGAATTTCGAGTATTCTCCAGATGATGAAACCATCAGATCTTTGGAGACAGGATTTAATTTTGACGCATTTCCGAAAGTGATTCCCATTTTGGCAAACACTTATAACGATCAATTTTTCCTAACGCTTTATATAGGTCTGCATTTTGGCAAGCGGTACCTCTGATCAGCTTGACCACACTCTTCTATTTTGATACCGAATTCTAGCTTGAACATTCCTGATCTAAAATTGTGTTAAGTAAGCAATGATTTTTATTTAACTTGCAAGCCGATTTTAGGAATTTCGAAATCCAAAAAATTATGATAAAAAAAATACTATACTCAGGTGCTTCTCTAGCACTGATTGCAGCCATCTCCTTTGGTTTTTACCTAGGCTCAGAACAAATTTATGAACCTCGAAAAGCTAAGAGTGCCGCTGAGCCCTATTCGATGCAATGGGCGAAAATTGATTTAAATACGGGTGAATACAATCCTGGAGCATATAATGATGTGAAGAACATGATCACACAGCGCGTTTCTCGTGCCGGTGAATTAGGGTTAGAGTTTATTTCACGTGGCCCTGATAACGTGGGTGGACGTACAAGAGCAATAGTTGAGCTTATCGGCAAACCAGATACTTTATTAGCTGGAAGCGTTACCGGTGGGCTTTGGGTAAGTTATAATGGCGGAGGAACGTGGGAAGCTCACGAGCAATTCAATA
>JBBDRU010000141.1:0-6863 GCA_040905305.1 Salibacteraceae bacterium
GCCTATGAATTAAATGCTCATTATTACTTGTTTTCTTCTCCTGAGAATAAAACAACGCTTTATGTTGAAAATGCAAGTTTTTCGGATTTTCTTTCTTATCTGTTCAGCGGATCCGAATATACCTTTAAACTGAGTGAGGATATCTATCTTATTGGAAAACGAAACCAGGAACGACTTCGCTCAACGGAGTTGATAACGCTTGAAAATAGAACAATCGAAAGTGTTCAGGATGCCATTCCGCAAGAGCTTAAAAAGGGATTGGAAATAAAGGAGTTTCCCGATCTAAATGGCCTGATTGTTTCGGGCTCTTACACAAGTATCGCAGAGGTTAATGCATTTTTAAGAAAAATTGATCGACCGGTTCCTGTGGTTTTGATCGATATAATGATCGTTGAGGTTAAAAAGAATTTTAATGTTGAAACGGGTTTTCAATTAACCTTAGATGGGGAGTCTGTTCCACTTAGCACCACTGGTGAGTACAATCAGAGTGGTGCGGGTATATCGGCTACACTCACCAGTAAAACGCTAAACGCAATACTTTCCAGTTTTACCGCTCCGGGACTGGTTAATTTGGGGAATTTATCTCCAAATTTCTATGCAAGTATCCAAGCCTTGGAGTCCAACGGCATTATAAAAAGAAAATCCACCCCAAAATTGGCTACTATGAATGGCAGCGAAGCCTCATTGAGCTTGGGGGAACAAACCTTCTATGCGGAAACCAACAACAGTTTTATTGGTGCGCAATCGCCTGCATTGAGTGAGTCAACTATCTATAAACCTATCAGCGCGGATATGACAATAAACATTAAACCTTCGGTGAGCTCCGATGAACAGATTACTCTCAGTATTGACTTTTCACAATCGAGTTTCACGAATCGAATTGCTGAAACAGCTCCCCCCGGCTCTTTGACAAAAACATTCAGCTCGAAGATTAGAGTCAAAAATGGCGAAACAATACTTTTGGGAGGACTAGACGAAGAAGCTCATGAAAAAACCGGTAAAGGTCTTCCTCTAATTGCGAGAATTCCCATTTTAAAATGGTTGTTGGGCTCAAATACCCGCAGCGATTCGAAAAGTCAAATAAGTATTTTCATCCAACCTACTGTTATATACTAATTGTGAAAGGAGCTATAATGGACATTCTTTCCAGAGTTGACCGAGCTATTCTTGGCAAAGAATCTTTTGGACTTGAGTATGTAATCTGCCCAGAAGGCAGGGTTTCCATTTTTATAGTAAAAAGTGTTTTGCGTGATTCAAACGTTGAGGTTGAGTTTGTTCAAGAATTTACTTCAATAAGTAAGGTGAAGTCTATATGTAAAAATAGTCCGGTGAGCCTGTGCGTATCTGGGGCTGGAATAATAACTAAGAAAATGAGCAATGGGGAAGACATGACGCAAGTATTTCCCGGATTGGATGAGACATCAACATTGGTTAAGGATTATGGAAGTGAAGAGTGTAATTGGAAGGTGTTGGCCAAAAAACAAATGATTGATGACATCGTGCTTGAGTTCAAAAGACTGGGTATAAAGATAGTCAGGGTTGATCTGAGCGGTGTTTCAATTTTTGGTCAAATACAATTATTGAATGAATTACCCTTGATACTTGGCCCACACCGGTTTGTTTGGGAAGAAAACAACCTCAAAGAGTATGATATTGAGCTTAATATAGATAATCCTGAATCGGTTGAAACGGCCTTTGGTCAACCGTTGAGATTTTTGGTTGCCATATTTTCAGCCCTTCATTTTTTTGGACAAGGTAATTCAATAGAGATAATACAACATAAGGATTTATTAGGTGAATACGTTCTTGGTAGGATGAGGCAGGTTATGTTTATTGCTTTTTCAATTGTGGCTGTTGTATTGTTAGTGTTCAATTTCATTTTTCTGACTCAGTTTAACTCCAAAATATCCGAATTGGAGTCTGCTGTTGAGGTTAAATCTAACGCTATTAAACTTGTTGAAAGAGAGTCAATTGAAGCGGAGGAGAGCGCTTTGCTCTACAATGATCTTGTTGCCAAGAAAAAACACTTTTCAAATATGCTACAGGATATTGCCCGATGTGTTCCTGATGAAATCAAACTTACCGGTATTGAAATATTTCCTAAGGAGAGCAAGGCCCCTGTAAAAGGAGAGCTCAAATTTGACAAAAGCGCTTTGCGTATCGTTGGATATACTTCAGGAATTGAACACCTTAATGCACTGCAAGGTGAACTCAATGCGCTGGACTGGGTCTCTGAAACACAGTTAGTGCAGTTTGAAAAAGACTTCGTTGGTTCAAACACTAAATTTATTATTCAACTAATAGTATGAAGCGTATTTGGTTTGATATGAATGAAAAACGCAGGATTACCTATACAATAGTGGGTCTCGTTTTGGTTGTGCTTGTTTCGTATCGTCTGGCTTTTGACCGTACGTTGGAAGCATGGGATCATCACAATGATCTCCTTCGTCAACTTGTAAAGTTAGAATCTGAAAACAAGGAAATGGAGTTATCACATTCATTAAAACTGAAAACGTCAGAATCCATTTCAGAGGCTCAAATTAAACTGCTAGAAAAACTAGAACAAAGTGTTAATCATAATGAAGTTTCTTTAAAACGTGTATCGGAGCCAATCATAAATAAAGGGTCAGGAAGAAGGATATTGACACTGAGCTCAGAACTTATTGGAAAGTTTGATGAGCAGGTCAAAACGATTCATCATTTGGAGTCCTCACTGGATGGACTCTATGTACAGTCTGTGACCCTAACCAAACAGCTAAACAAAAAAACGAAAGAAAGTGAACTTATTTCAGCCATATGGTACAAGGGAATATTAAAATAAGTAGTTGGGTTTTAGCAGGTGGGCTATTGGCATGCGCTGCATGTGATGATTTATTTGAGCCGAACATCAGCGAAGAAAAAGTAACAGTGTACACACCTTATGATAACGATACTATTCAGGAGGGTGTCATTAATTTTTGGTGGAAGGAATTGGAAGGAGCTGAAACTTACAGATTAGTATTAACAAGTGGAACACCTGATCGCCCTGAATTTTTACTCATTGATTCGAACATAGCAGGTAACCAGTATTCAATAGGATTAACATCAGGTGTTTATTCATGGAGGTTGAGAGCCCAGAACGCAGCAAGTGAAACCGAATATGAAGATCGTTCATTTATTGTGGATACAGTTGTTAACTTATCCAATGCGCGTGTCTCAATCCTCTCACCGCAGTTGAATGATTGTATCAACGACACTTCATTTTATGTTTCATGGTCAATTACTCAAATTGAAGGTGTTAGGTATCAAATTGAAATCCGAAAGGAGGGTTTTAGTACTGGAATTGTACTTGCCACCTTTGAGACTTCGACCGATGCGATTGTGATTCCACTTGAGGCTGATTATGAAGGTGAGATGTCTGTTGGAGTAAGGGTAGTTAATGACCTTAGCTCCGGGCCATTCACAAGCGTTGATTTTTCACTTGATTTATCCAGTCCGGCTAAGTTGGATTTGTTGACACCAACTGATGGGGATACCATTTTTTCAAATGAAATACAATTTGCATGGGAGGGGAGTCATGATCAAACTGGATGTGCAGAAAGTGATTCACTTGTCATTTATACTGATGAAAATTTAACTCAAGTTTATACAAGCACAATTGTTACCGGAACACAGGAGGTTGAATTAAGCCTTCCAAATGGGGATTATTGGTGTCGAGTTCTTCGGGTTGACAAAGCAGGAAATAAGGGGGCTTTTTCACAAGATCATAAATTTAAAGTAGTTGAATAAGAAAAAGCTCAATATCGTTTTAGTTGTCACTTTAATTTCCATTTGGAGCTATGTTAGTGTTTCACTGATTGATACGGATGCGAGTGAGGTAGAAACAGGTATCAGCAAAGGCGATAAAGAGTTGAACACGCAGCAAGTAGGGACACCGGATGCTCTTAAATTCGACTATAAGGATCCTTTTCTTGAGACAAAAAGGACCATTGAGAACACTTCCTTAAAACGTCCAGTGAGAAAAGCAAAGCCGCATAAAAAAGAAGAAATGAGGTGGCCTGAGATAAAATTTTATGGACTAGTTCGCAACAAAGACAACAATCGTGATTTTGCATTGATCGATATTCAAACTAAATCACTTGTGGTTCGTCAAAATGAAATTATAGGAGAGCTTGAAGTGCTCACTTATTGCGCAGATTCAATTATGGTAAGCTATAAAGATGAAACCAGAACCTATGTTAAAACATTACAAAATTAAACATCATGCAAACCAATGAAAAGATAAAAGTTGCAGTTGTTGAGCCGAATACGCTTTTTCTTGAGGGTTTCATTCACCTCATGACAAACTGCGCAGGATTTGAACTCACCAAGTATTCCATGAGTGGTTCTGAGGTATATGAATCTTTCGAAATAAGTGAGCCAGATATTTTACTTACACCTCTATGCTCTACTGATTGGGATATTGTTCAATTAATGAAACGGACCTCCATCAATTATCCAAACTTGAGAATTGTGATTTGTGAACGAATCAACCCCGGTCCTTTGATAAAACTCCTCCTCGGAATGGGGCTTTGTACATATATTTTGAAAGAATCAATTTGTAAGACGGAGTTGATAAGAATAATCCATCAGGTTTATGAAACCGGGTTCGCTCCAACCAGTGTTGTGACGCAAGAACTGAGAAATTCCGTAAAAGCTGAAAGTATAATAAATTCAAGCGTAATACTTTCAGCCAGAGAAAGGGATGTGCTTTTAATGACTTGCAGAGGTGAGTCAAGAAAAGCAATAGCTGAAAAACTCTGTCTTACTGAAGCTACGGTGAAGTTCCATTTGGATAAGTTAAGAGAACGGATGAACTGTCAAACGGTGGTTCAGTTAGTCGTCAAATCGATGCAGGAAGGCCTGATTTCAATTTGACAGTAGTCTAGTTGTCTCATGATTGTAGAAATTTATGCAATTGAAACGGGTGTACTTTGTACTATAATTTAGAACGAATAGACTTTTTAACTACTCGGCTAGCGGATTTGATTAATTCCTTGTTTGAATGCCAGAAGTTCTATCCATTTGGATAGTATGGATAGGGTTTTATAAACATAGTATTGTGATTCAATAATTAAGTATGACAACCAAGGAAAAGATAATTGTTCTGATATTATTTATACTCAATGCTTTAGCGATTTTTGCAGTTTATATTTTTAATAAGCCACCTAAGATTGGCTATGTTTATAATGATAGACTTTTTAGCGAATATAATGCGGTAGGAGAGGTAAGAGCAGAGTATACACGTACGGTTACCCAGTGGGAAAATGAAATTGATAGTTCAAGGCAGTCCTTAGGCAAGGCAGTTCAACGGTTTAATCATGAATATGCAAGTTTAGATGAACATGAAAGAGAGGAAAGGCGAGCTCTCCTTAATGCTATGCAAGAATCTTTTGAAGCAACGAAAAGTCGAATTGAGGATCAGATGAGGGAGCATGATTTAAAAGTTAGTGGGGTCATTCTTAAGCAAATTGATACATATGTTCAGGATTTAGGCAGAAGTGAAGGATTTGATTTGATTATTGGTGCAACAGATGAGGGTAATATGCTCTATGGAGGAGACGCTATAGATGTGACGGATAAGATTGTAAGCGGACTAAATGATAAATATGAGGGATTATGAGGTTCTTAATAAATACATTTTTATTCTTTAGTATTTTGATAATGCAAAATTGTTCCGAAACCATAAATATGAGGACAAAGGTTCAAATCATACAAAAAATGAATTATGAAGCAACACTTCTCACTACTGAGCATCTGATATATAGAGAAATAGGAACCGATAATGTTTCTTCGAAGACACTAGATAGTTTGAGGAGTTTTTATGATGAGAGCATGTACTTTATACTGAAAATATTTCCAGATAGCGAAGTTTGGGATGCACAAACAAATGATTTTATTGCCAGTTACAGTCAAAATTATAACACATTCAAGGAAAACCTTGAAATACTTCTTTACCGCGCGGATCAATATGCATTTGTTAAGGTTAATAATGATACGATTTATCCATCCTTATTTCACTGTGAACGAGGCTTCGAATTAGTACCCGAACAGAGGCTTCTTTTGGCATATCCAAAGAAATCTTCAGCGTTGAAATCTGGAGATGTATCCCTGATTTTTGTCGATGAAGTTTTTCAAAATGGAGTTTTGAAATTTCATTTTGCCAACGAACTGTTATAAATTATGAAGATCAAGAATAATACTCGCCCATCTGTTAGAAAGAGGTTTATTGCCTTTGCTTTTATTGCAATCATGTTGCTTGATGTTATTGTTCCCACGATTGCAATGGCTATAACTGGGCATGATAATATGCCGGAGTATAGATCCTTTGAGCCGGTGACTACAACCAATATGGTGAACCTTTTCAATGGTGATTTCACCTATAATATACCACTTATGGAGGTTCCTGGTGGATATCCACTTAACCTTTCTTACCACAGTTCAGACGTTAATAATGAAGCGTTATCAACTTGGGTTGGGATGGGCTGGAATATTAATCCAGGTGCGATAAATCGAATGAAAAAAGGGTTTCCTGATGAGTTTAACGACAAAAGTGTAACCTACTATAATCGGATGCCTAAAAATTGGACAGTTGGTGTTAACGCAGGTATTGGTACAGAGCTGTTTACAGGTGAACCGGTCAGCTTAGGTTTGGGTAGTGGAATTCGGTACAATAATTATAATGGTTTGGGGACTTCCATATCATCAAGCTTTAGTGTGGCCGGTGTATTAAATTTATCCGGATCGATGAACAATGGAGTTTTCGGTTTTGATGCTGAAATTAGACCAGGTAACATCTTAAATGCGGTATTGAAACAAATTAGTGCTGTTAAAGAAAAGAATTC
>JBBDRU010000142.1:0-1161 GCA_040905305.1 Salibacteraceae bacterium
GCGCGGTTTTATGATATTTCAAACCTCTCGGCAACCTATGCATTTACCGAAACCTACATTCGCGACTTTAATACAGAGTATAACTTCATTCGGAATTATAGGGGAGCTTTGGCCTACAGCTATTCTACCAGTCCGAAATCCTACGAACCGCTCAGTAAAATTGGCTTTCTAAAGAAATCAAAGTACCTCCGACTGATCCGGGATTTCAATTTTACTCTAGTGCCGAAACAAGTAGCCATCAATAATAATTTCGACAGACGTTACTCCGAACGAAAAATAAGAAATCTTAATCCTGAAGCTACGTTAGAACAACCTCCTTTTGTTGATAAAGCATTTAACTGGAACCGGACTTACAACCTTTCCTATGACCTAAGCAAGAGCATCAAAATTGACTTCAGTGCTAATACCAGAGCGTTGATACGAGAATTTGAAGGAGAACAAGTGCTCAAAGGTGATGGTGATGATGCAGGAAAAGGAGGTTATGAGTTAAATCCAGACGGCACCATTCGGTACGAAACAGAGAGCTACGAATTACATCGTGATTCTATTTTAACCAGTTTAAAAGAGTTCGGTTTAACCACTGATTATAATCACAATGCGAGCGTTTCATATAGTGTTCCCCTCAACAAAATCCCATTTTTAGATTGGACGAATGTAAGTGCCAGATATACAGGCAACTATGAGTGGAGACGCGGACCGCTTATCGATCCGCAGGTGAGAAAAGAAAACATTGAGAGAGGCGTGGGTTATCGTGGTGACACGCTCGGTCACACGGTGTCTAATGGTCAGCAGCTTCAGCTTAATACAACGCTCAATTTACTATCCCTTTATAATAAGGTTCCTTACCTAAGGGATGTCAATCGTGGAAAACCAAAACGAAATGTTCGAAATGTTCAGGATCAAAAAAAGAAAAAAGGTGAAGGTATAGGAGCCGTTGAAGAAGAGGAAGAGGAAGAAGATGATGAAAAGGACTTGAAAGTGCTCAATGGTTTTTTGAAAGTTTTGATGAGTGTGAAGAATGTTTCAGGAACCTACTCGTTAAACAGGGGCATTACGTTGCCAGGATTTAAACACGAGGCTACTTATTTAGGAATGGATCCAGGTGCGGTTATGGCTCCGGGGATGGGTTTTGCTTTTGGTCAACAACGAAATTTTGGTGAT
>JBBDRU010000143.1:0-1159 GCA_040905305.1 Salibacteraceae bacterium
GATTATTACCAATGGGATCTTATTTCTGATGATTGCTGTCTTTTTAAGGCACTCAATCTACAGAATGCGCTATTTCCTACACATGTTTCAACAAAATGGTTATAAGATCAATGAGATATCTGGGTGGTTAACCGGTCACCTCTTTTCAAAAACCGTTCGATATGAGCATATTTTTTACCTGGTACTAATTATATCCATGTACTTTTATATCACTGAAAAGATCACAACCAGTTCAGGCTCACTGATTATGGGAGTGTTTGCAATTTTCTGGTTTATCGATCTCTCTGCATACAAATCTGAACAAGAAAAAAAGCCGCTTATTTTTACGCCAAGGATGATTCGGCTCTCATTGATGACTTTCATTCCCCTTTTGTTCATTTGGTATCGAGTCCTGGGGAGTGCATTTCTCCCAATACCGGTACTCGATATGTTCACTCTCATTATTTTTTCTAATCCCTATGATCTGGCTTTATCGCTCCTCATCATAGACATTGCGATTCCGATACTTCTTCTACTGGGTGGACTCGTGGTACTCCCCCTCGAAATGTGGATTCAAAATGGATTTAAAAGAGATGCTCGCAAAAAGATAGCCTCCATGCCTCATCTGAAGATTGTTGCCATCACTGGCAGTTACGGGAAAACCAGTACCAAGTTTGCAATAGCTTCTTTCCTGAAAGAGCGATTAAATGTTTGCGTAACACCGGGCAGCTATAACACCCCGATGGGAATCTGTAAAGTGATCAACAATGACCTGAATGCGCGGCATGAAGTTTTAATTCTTGAAATGGGCGCACGGTATGAGGGGAACATCAAAGAGTTATGTGAAATCGCAAAACCGGATATCTCCGTCATAACAAACGTAGGAATTTCACACCTCGAAACGTTTGGGTCTGTAGAAGCAATTGCAACAGAAAAATCTACATTGGCAACCGAGTTAAAACCGGGAGGTACACTCATCTTAAATGGTGACGACCCAAAGGTTAGAATGATGGCAAACCTTCGGAATGATGTAACGTCTGTCTTAACCGGACAAAAAGGTTCGTTTGAAGCGTCCAATATAAAAATTGGGCCGGATGGCACCTCTTTTACGTTAAAAATGGGTGACCGCTCTACCTCCGGACATGAAGGTGAAGAGGTTGAGATCAAAACCCGTCTGTTG
>JBBDRU010000144.1:0-6684 GCA_040905305.1 Salibacteraceae bacterium
TCAACTGCTGCTGCTGCATTTAACGTCATCGCGTTGATCGCTTGCGCAGGGGTCATTTTCATTTTGATGCAAGCCAATGAAAGCAAAAAGTTCATGTTTCCATCGGGTGCAGAGCCAGGGTTGAAGTCTGATGCAATGGCCACGGCAATATCAGCATCCATTAAGCGATGAACCGGAGTGTATGGGATTCCGAGAAAAAAAGAACAGCCCGGCAGTGCAACGGCAATAGTAGATGATGTTGATAATGAAGCGATGTCAGCATCGCTAAGTTCTTCTAAATGATCAACGCTTATCGCGTTTTGATTTACGCACATTTCAACTGCCCCAAATGCATTGAATTGATTCACGTGTACTTTAGGCTTGAGCCCAATATTCGCTCCTGCTTCCAAAATGCGCTTTGTTTGCTCAAGGTTGAAATATCCTATTTCACAAAATGCATCGATGTAATCAGCCAGACCTTCTGCTTTGATTGCCGGTAGCATTTCATCAACGATCAAATCAACATATTCATTCTCTTGACCGATAAATTGCCTTGGAAAAGCATGGGCACCTAAAAAGGTGCTCTTTACTGGAATCTGAGACGCTTTTTTAATTCTTTTGATCACCCGAAGCATTTTAAGCTCAGCCGCAGTACTCAATCCATATCCTGATTTTATTTCGATGGCACCAGTACCTAAAGCGATCAAGCGGTTTAAACGCAGCATTGCATCATCAAAGAGTTGATCTTCCGTAGCTGTGGAAAGCTTTTGTGCTGAGTTAAGAATACCACCTCCTCGTGCTGCGATTTCTTGATAAGAAAGACCTTTAATACGGTCTTCAAACTCTGTATTACGCCAATCGGCAAATACCAAATGGGTATGACTATCGACCCAGGTGGGAAGCATCATTTTTCCTTGCGCGTCAATCGTTTCATAATGCTCAAACCGCTCCTTAGAAAGGTGGTTCATTTCACCAAAGGATTCAATTTTACCATCCTTTACTGACAAATAGGCATTGTGAATAAAAGGCAATTCATCCATTTTTTTACCAAATACAATGTTTGTAGATGCGGGACGAACCTGCCACAAAGTTTTGATGTTGATGAATAGTTTCATAGGTGATGAATCGTTGCAATATTAGAAAGAATGAAATAGCTCAAAATCAAGATCGGTGTTGAAGCTTAAAGCCATAACCTACAAATTTTAAATGGATAAACTCCGTCATTGGTATGAATGCGCATGATGTAAAACCCTTGGCGTAGAAAATTCCCATCAAAAGGGTAGAAGGTTGCTCGAGGTTCATTCCATTCCGTATCATAAATCAAATTTCCCTTTGTATCGAAAATATCTATGTACTGAATTTCCTGCCCATTAGGAAAGATGAACAAAGGATCATTATTGTAAGCAAAGTCATAAGTGTTGCCTAAGTAAGGTGCATTGATTGGTAATTCACTTACGTTAGTGTCTTCACAGCCAAAAAGCAAGCCTCTATTGCAAAAAATGATGGAGGCAATTTCACTGTTGGCTGCATCATTCAGGAGGGTGTCAGAGCGCATAAATAGCCGTGTGGCATCGCTTAACTTCATGTTTGGATACCAATCAAACAAAGAGTTGATCATGATTTGATCCGTTGTTTCCAACCCGATATAGTCGCTTATTTCTGCAAGGGCAGAAGTCCATAGTAACCCATCTGCATAGATATCGTTTTGCTTGTCGGTCGGATAGGTTCGATCATTTGTGAGGGAGCGTCCATCCCAAAATTCATTGTGCCCATCCCAATTAAAAATATTATTCCGATTGTAATCTGTAATTCTTCGGGCATAGCTCAACGCCAGGTAGTCACAAAAGCCCTCATCCAGTGCGCTGCGTTCTGATCCGAAATTGGTATTAGGAGCCGCACTATATGAAATAGCATGCCCATATTCATGAATAATAACATCAGCGTCTTCAGCATCGTCAACCCCGCCATCTCCAAAACGCAACTGGGGAAGCGTGTCGCTTGGAGAGAAGCTAGATTGATCATTCAGGCTGGCATGTGCATCAAAAGGAAGGGGATAATCTACGAGGTTTTTGAAACCGAGATTGTTTAGAAATTGCTGGGTTTGATTGATGTGATAAAAAGCGTTGTAGTATTCGAAGTAGGGATGGCTACGATTTATCTGAAGACTATCTTCATGAGGCTTTAAAAAGGTCGGTGGAGCAATGGAAGGATTTTGCGACCCGTCTTCGCCCGAAAAATCATCGGCTTTTGCATGGTCAGACAATAACTCCCATAAGCCTTTTTCTACATTCCATCTCAATTCAATTGTTGCCTTGTCCATGGCATCGATCAAGGATTGGTTTGCAGCATCGTTTGCATCGATGTATGTACCACCATATTCATCTTCTGCTCTTGTTACCGGATCAGGACGGTAGATATTTATGGTTACAACGGAATCAGGTTTATCATACAGTGTAAGGTCAATACGCTTTTCAATCTCAAGGTTTTTATCGAGTATGATTTCGTTTAGTTGGCCATTTCTGCTTGTTTCCAGACGCCAGCGCTTCTCAAAACCCTCATCGGTTAAAAACCATTGCAGCTCTTTTTTTAATATAATCTCCCCCGGCTCTGTTAGCTCTTTAATGGATTCCATATCTAGTTGAGAAGAAGAACTCCTCAAAAATTTGGCTTCATCAGGTAAAATCGGATAACTGAGAAATTCACGCTGATCGTTATACCGACTCCATTTTATAATGGCGCGATGAATAAGAATGGAATCAACCATGATTTGATAGCTCGAATGATTTGCAGTCAAACTGGAAGCATGATGAAAAGGCTTGATCTGAAAATCATTCCCAATCTTTTTATGCACATAAGCCAGAAGTGCAGTTTGAGATTTAAGAGATGTTTTTAGCTCCTTTTGTTCATACTCGAATTCATTTTGAGCTTGTGACGAAAGCATCGTCAATACAAGGCAAAAACTAAGAACCAGGTATGGAAACGGTGACTTCATCAGTATGATCAAACAAAGGTAGCGTTCCTTCCACTAAAGAGTCGGGGATAAGCACATTTACTAAACATTTCTGGGCAAATTCCTGATGCACAATTGCACTGTGATCAATATTCTCAATCGTTTTCATCACTGAGCCTGTGGCGTCATAAGAAAACACAAATCTTACGAGAGTCCGATGAAATTTTTGGACTATTTGTGCATGATCTATAGCGCTTCGTGCACTCTCTTTGTAGGCATTGATCAATCCGGGTTTTCCCAGTTTAGTGCCTCCAAAGTAGCGAATAACCACAATTCCTGCGTTTTTCAGGTCCTTACTCAATAGTTGATTTAGAATGGGTAACTCGGCTGTGCCAGAAGGTTCACCATCATCGCTGTTGCGTTCTTCTGTAATTCTACTTCCAATGATGGCACCATAGCAAAAGTGGCGGGCACCGGGGTGTTCTTTTTTTAGTTCAGTGATAAAGGATTTTAGTTGCTGTTCGTTTTCACATGGAAAAAGATAGGAGGGGAACTTACTACCACGATCTCGAAAATCGCCTTGAGATACTTGATCAATGGTTTTATAGCTGTCAGGATTCGTCATTTTGAGAAGTATAACAAAAGAATGGACAAACTGGCAAACAGAAATCCTAACCAACCTCGAATGTTTATCTTCTCCCTAAATGCGATGACTGCCAATAAGGTTGAACCGGCTATAATACCAAAGTTGTTGATTGGAAATACAATGGAGCTTTCCCATCCCGGCATTGCCAGCGATTTTAAGATAAAATAAAGTGCGGCAAAGTTTACAGCACCTAAAACAATTCCTCCACCTACAGTTTTCAATTGTATCTTTTTGTCTTTGGTAAAAAGATGGTGAACCAAAGAAGTGATGAACGCTGAAAAAAAGATATTGCAAATGAAGAATGGAAAGGCATCTTCACTGACCAAAAACTGTTGAAAGAGTTTTAAAAAGCTATCAATAGATCCGCTTCCCAGAAATAGAATCATAGGCCAAATCCATTGTCCGGATTTCATGTTATTTCCTGCGCTCAATACAATCGAAATCAAGCCCATAGTAATCCCTGACAGCTTGATCCAAGACAAGGATTCGTCAAGAATAATAATACCCATACTCACGGGCATAACTACGCTCATTTTGGTTGCAATGCTGGATACGGACATGCCGTTTTCCTGCGTCACTTTTGCCATTACTCTAAAAATGACATAAAACAATATTCCCAGAGCTGCAGATGGCCAGAACCATTGTGCGTCAAACCAAAATTCTCGAGGTTGGAAAGCAAACAACCCGGTTATACCTGCAACAACATAGTTTATCATAATTCCCTGTCGGGTATGAATCCGGTAGCTTTGGAACATCCTGAACGACCAGAAAATCCCAATAGAGGCGAGAATACTTAGCGATAAGTACATCAATCAGGAACGTAAAATTGAAGTAAATCTTCTCCAATATGCTCGTGAACAATGCGCTTTCCTGTTATTTCAGGTGAGTGAACTCCAGCACCAATTCTCATAGTACCAGTGAAAATTCTGGCCTCGTCCCATAAACTCGATTCGATGAATCGTCTGATGGTTGTAGCTCCGCCTTCAACAATCACAGATTGAATTCCCTTTTGATGCAAATACGCCAGGATCTCATTCTGAAAATCTGCAGGATCGTTGATTTGGATATAACATAGATTATTCTCACAATAATCATTTTTTAACGCATTAAATATCCATGTGTGATTTTCGTCATTTGTGATTTTTCGGTCTGCTGTGATCTGTAGATCAGGGTCAATAATCAAGCGGAGTGGGTTTTTACCTGCCCATTTTCTGGTTGTGAGGGAAGGGTTGTCTAACAATACCGTGTTGATACCTACTAAAATGGCCGCCTCTTCTGAGCGCCATTTATGACTAAGTCTATCAGCCTCTGTTCGCGTTATTTTGAGCGGCATTTCATCGCTATCATAGTCACGGTTGGCATCCATAAAACCATCGTTTGTTTGAGCAAACTTCAAAATAATGTATGGTCTTTGTTTGTTGTGAAAAGTAAAAAATCTACGGTTAAGCCAGCGTCCATGCATTTCGAGAACGTTGGTTTTTACGTCAATGCCCGCAGCTTTTAACCGCTCTATTCCTTTACCATTGACTTTTTCAAATGGATCGGAATTGCAGATGACCACGCGTTTTAATTGATGTTGAATAATCAAGTCTGCACATGGCGGGGTTTTACCTTGATGGGAGCATGGCTCCAAATTCACATAAAGCGTTGCTTCCGAAAGCTGTGATTTGTCTTTAACACTGTTGATGGCATTTACTTCTGCGTGGGCTTTTCCATATGCTTTATGATAACCTTCTCCGATGATTTTACCCCTCAAAACAATCACTGAACCTACCATAGGGTTTGGAGCGACATGACCCGAACCGAGCACGGCCAGTTCAAAGCATCGTTGCATGTATTGTTCATCAGTATTCACAGGTTCAAATGTAAGTCGAGTTGTGATGAAAAATGTAAATGCTTGCCATTATTGGAAGCCGAGTTGTTTGGCTTTTACGAAATAATTATTGGCAGTAGCGGTGTTTCCCAATGCCTTATGTGAAAGACCAAGGTATTGGTAATAACTGGCGTTGTTTGGCGCCATTTCAACAGCCCTCTCCAGGTATTTTATGGCTTCCTCATGCCTGCCCAACATACCGTTTACGGCACCACAGTTTCCCAACGCGTCAGTATAGTATGGGTTTATGGCGATAGCTTTTTTGTAGCATTCGAGCGCACCTTCATATTGATTAGTTGCCACTAGAGCTCCAGCAAGATTATTCCAGCCAGAATCATCGTTTGGGTTGCGGTCTAACACTTCCTGATAACGTTCGATCGCCTCCGAATAATTTCCCAAACGGTAGTGTACCAATGCGATCTGTCCTTTAGGTAAGTTGTATCCTGGTTTGATCCTTAGACTTTTTTCGAATTCCTTCATCGCCCTATTTAGAAGTCGCTTTCGTTCCTGCGTATTTTGGGTTTTCATCGCTTGTTCTTTCATGATCTCTAACCCCAAATTGTAATGTGCCTTGCATGAGTTGTCAAGGGCATTTATATCTGCCGCATAAAGCGAATAACTGCTTTCCCAAACAGGGTTTCGGGCGTATGACAAACCACCATAGAGAAGAACGATGGCCACCAAACTTGCCAGTTGGAAGTGCTTTGTTTTGATATTTATCAGAAAACCACCAATAGCCATTGCCCAGGCCAGTGAAGCAAAGAATACAAAGCGTTCAGCGAACATGGCACCGATCAAAATCAGGGTGTTTGTATAAAGTGCAATCGTGATCAAAAAGTATGCAGAAGCAAATGCCCACCATTTCCTGCTCTTAAATCCTTTTATTAAAAAATAAATCAAAGCCAAAGTTGCTATAATTCCAATCCATGTGTCATGATCAGATAAACTGGCCTTTTCCAATGTGTTAAACGCATATTCATAAGCCAACGGATTTGGAGTAAACAGCTTTTTCACATAGAGTCCAAGTAGTTTTATGCCGGTAAACCAGCGTTCCAAAAAGGTGTAGTTGACCATGGGATTGTCAATGCTGGATGGAGTGAGGCTTGCAGTGATTCCTCCCAAAATTACAGCCCGAAAGGATAGGTAAACACCAACTGGAATCAATAAACTGATCGCTGGCTTTATGAGTGTTTTCCATTGAGCGTTTCTAAAGAAGACAAGGCTTAGAGGAATAAT
>JBBDRU010000145.1:0-1125 GCA_040905305.1 Salibacteraceae bacterium
TTCCAGCATCCTGTAACATGGTTCTCATACGTTCCCAGCCTGTTTTTCTATCTGCTTTTCTGGCTCTTCTGAAATATACACCCTGCTGCTTAAATTCATCTGCAATTGATCCGGCACCGTGTCCATGTTGTGCGAAACATGCATCATCTGCACATCCTTTAGGCTGAATATTCCATTTATCGCACATCTCTTTAATTCTCTCACTTAATACAGGTACGGTATAACCCATGCCACTGCTTATATCATCCAGTTCATTAGTTGCCAGTTCATCCACAATAATGATTGAGTCTTTAGGATAGAATACCCCGTTTATCTCTTCACCGGGGGACTTCACCATAACATAGGTAACACTTGGAGCAGATGATCCATAATCATGGCTTAAAAAGTGATCCCATTTTGATTTTGAGGAGTCTCCAAAGTCTGCAAACCGTGCCGGGATCTCTTTCCACGGTTCGATTGCATTGCGGCTTTCTTCCAATACAGAACCGAAAAACGCACCGCGTGCAACACTCCAATCGCCTGCCAGCCATGCCCTTAGCAGTTCGGGATCAGATGGACAACTGGCGGCTAACTGCTTCTTGTATTGTTCTTGATCTATAAAAGGGTTATCAAGGAACGTACTGGGAGCGTACACCCACTGTTTTTCAGACTTTGCTTCCTCAAACGGCTTCCATGTACCCGCGTTCTTGAATACATACCGTTGAGCAACCCACTGATGACCTGCACCGCCCGGATTGGCTGCTGCCACAACTCGAATCGGAATATCCATTGGAGCACGTAGGTTTGAACGTAGTTTATCCAACATGGTAGGTGTGGAATATTGAGTAATTTCATCACATAACAGTAAACCGAAGGATCTACCTTGATATTTTGTATAATCGCGTGGTGATTCAAGTTGTCCCAGTTCAAAATATGCACCGTTTGGGAGTCTCCAGACGTGTTCCGTGGCATTGTATGAAGCCTTTTTACCATATAATTGCCCAAACAAATCCATCGTTATTTGTTCAAAATCAGAGAGTCCTTTGTAGGTCTGCCTTATGTATAGAATCCGGGCACGTTCTTTATACTGCTCTGCATATCGTAAAGCGATTAAAGCCAGCGTGAATGACTTCGCACCACCACGGC
>JBBDRU010000146.1:0-6630 GCA_040905305.1 Salibacteraceae bacterium
CTTATGCCGCAACAGCACCTGCAAAGGATTATGATTGCGTGTCAAGGGTTCTGCTTCCTTTTATTACCAAGCTCGAAGATGCTGCTACGGGAAGTGCACACATGGTTTTAGCCCCTTATTGGTGTGACCGGCTGGGGAAAAACACAATTCATGCATTTCAGGCCAGCGAAAGAGGAGGTGAAATGCGCTGTAAAATTGAAGGGACAGAGGTTGAGCTGATTGCAAACTGCAGCGTGTTTGCTAAAGGTGAGTTACTTTAAGCACAACTACATGGTTTCAGCATTTTAACATTTTAACCATCTTTGCCTGAATGAACTTCGATAAACCATTTACGCTCGATAAAGTAGTTCGTCTGCTGTTGATTGTTGCTTTTGCCCTGGGGGTTTACTTTCTTTTAGACCGACTTTCAGCAGTATTATTACCATTTTTTCTTGCGTGGCTCACGGCATATTTGATGGAGCCGGTAGTGGCGTGGATTGAACGATGGGTCAAATATCGAGGCATAGCTGTTGTGATTTCCATGCTGTTGATTCTAGGGTTCGTTACCGGGTTACTAGTGCTAACCATTCCATTGATCATCGAAGAGATAGCTGCGTTGCAGTCGCTGATCTCATCTCAACTCAGTAGCCTGGAATGGCCTGCGTGGATACCAAAGGACATGGTTAGGCAGGTAGAGGAGTTTTTGATGGGACTCAACTTTAAAGATATCCTGAGCAGTGAGGGCGTGGCCGATAAGGCACTAAATGCACTGAACCGTGTATGGGGTGTTTTTACGAGTTTTATCGGTGCCTTAAGCGCCATATTTGGAATGGTCACATACTTGCTCTACCTCGCGTTTATCATGTTGGATTTTAAGTTCATTTCTTATGGCTGGAAGCGACTTGTTCCAGAAAATTATACAGATCAAATCATGATGCTTGCAGAGGATCTGGAAAACGGAATGAATGGTTACTTTAAAGCTCAAACTAAAATTGTTTTTGTCGTTTCAATTCTCTTTGTAATCGGATTTAAAATTATCGGACTGCCCTTTGCCATCGTTATGGGCATTGTTTTGGGCATCATGAATTATATACCATATTCACAACTTATCGGAATTTTTCCTGCGGTGGCACTCGGAGCCATGCATAGTTTTCAAACCGGGGGTAATTTTTGGATTATGCTTTTATTGATCCTTGTGGTGTTTTCGGTTGTTCAGCTCATTCAAGATATCTATCTCACACCTAAATTTATGGGTGACTTTAGCGGGTTTAATCCTGCAATTATTCTGCTTTCGTTGAGCGTTTGGGGAAGCTTATTAGGCGTATTGGGCGTTATCATTGCTATTCCCATTACTTCTATATTATTATCATATTACAAGCGCTACGTGTTAAATAAAGAATGAGGATTGCAGTAATCGGAGGCGGAGCTGCAGGGTGTTTTGCGGCTATTTCAGCAGCGCATCATCACCCGGATTCAGAAATAGTTTTATTAGAGCGCTCCCAGAAGCTATTGAGCAAAGTGAAGGTGAGTGGTGGAGGTCGGTGCAATGTAACGCATGCTTGCTATAACATAAAAAAGCTTGCGGGCAACTATCCTCGAGGAGAGCATTTTCTCAGAAAAGGATTTAATCAATTTGATACTACTGACACTGTTTCGTGGTTTGAGCAAAACGGGGTACCTCTAAAAACTGAGCACGATGGACGGATGTTTCCAACTACGGATCAGTCGCAAACAGTCATCGATGCTTTGTTGAGTGCGATGGCTGCTGCTAAAGTGCGTGTTCAAAAAGGAGCGCACATCATCAAAATCAATAACCAAGATGGGAAGTGGCTGTTGATCACTAATTCAAATATGAAGATACAGGCCAACAAAGTAATCATTGCATCGGGTGGAAGCCCAAAACTTGAAGGATTAAACTGGCTTGTAGAAATGGGGGAAAAAGTGCTTTCTCCGGTTCCATCTCTATTTACCTTCAATTTAGGGCAGGATTCAATTACACAACTGCAAGGTGTGAGCTGTGAAAAAGTAAGGGTGAGAATTCAGGGTTCTAAATTTGAATCGATGGGTGCATGTCTGATCACCCATTGGGGTTTTAGCGGCTCGGCTGTGCTGAAGTTAAGCGCTTTTGCAGCAAGGTATCTTGCAGGTTGTAATTATCTTTTTAAGGTACGCTTAAACTGGCTTGGAACGATGAACGAATCGCAAGTTAGGTTGATTTTTGAAGAAGCTATACGAAGCCATGGCGGAAAAAAGATGTGTAACCTAAACCCGTTTGATATTCCTAATCGATTATGGAAACACCTGATGAAGCGCGCACAAATCAGTGATGAAATCAGGTGGAAAGACATGCATTTAAAATCCATTCAGCGATGGACAGAAGTGTTGATCAATGATGTGTATGATGTAAATGGCAAAACTACCTTTAAAGAAGAGTTTGTAACCTGCGGAGGTATTGACCTGCAAGGGGTAGATCCAAACACTATGAAGAGCAAGCAAAATGAAGGGATATATTTTGCCGGTGAGGTGTTGGACATTGACGGGGTAACGGGTGGTTTCAATTTTCAGGCGGCATGGACAACCGGTTGGATAGCAGGAAAGCTTATTTGAGGCGGATGCCGTCTTCCTCCAAAGAGATTTTCCCTGCTTTAAACAAACCACCAACAGCTTTCTTAAAAGCCTTCTTGCTCAAATTGAGCTGTGTTTTAATCGTTTTCGGATCGCTTTTATCATGAAGAGAAAGGTAGCCACCATTGGCGTTTAGTTTTTCTAAAACAAGACTGGATGCATCATCAATGTGAGCGTATCCTGGCTTTTGCAGCAATATGTCAATGCGTCCGTCTTCTCTGATCTGGTTGACATAAGCGATCATGGTGTCACCTAAATTCAACGGCTGAAATAGTTGATTTCGGTAAACCATTCCCAGATATGCCTCGTTTATCACTACCTGATAACCAAGCTCGTGTTGTTTCCAAACAATGATCTTCACTTCGTCACCATGTCCTAAATCTTCTGGCTGATCGGAAAGAAATTTATCCAATTTATTGGAAGCTGCGATGCGCTGCGTCAGCTGATCGAGGTACACATAAAAAAGTCCTTTGTCTCCATCTTTGAGTTTAGGCAGTTGCTCCTTGTGTGGAACAAACAGGTCTTTTGATAAACCCCAATTTAAAAAAGCACCATGATCGGTAACGCTTTTTACTTCCATCAAAGCCAATTCATTGATTTTGGCTATCGGAGTTTCCGTGGTGGCGATCAGCCGATCTTCAGAGTCACGGTAGATAAAAGCATCGATCACATCACCGGCTTTCGTGCCTTCTGCAACATATCGTTTTGGAAGTAAAACCTCCAGGCCAAGTTCATCTTCCAGAAACAAGCCGATAGAGCTCTCTTTTTTAACGGTAAGCTTGTTTATGTCGCCAATTTTCACATTGCGAAATTAACTGATCCGGTCGCGATAAAAAGAAAAAGCGCCACCTAAATGACGCTTTTTCCCAACTAACCTACTACCTATGAAAAGTTATGCATTGTATGCCTTGAGCATCCAAATGGTTTTTTCCTGAACCCTGATGTAATCGCTCATCAATGCGTTGGTGCCTTCATCGTTTACCTCATCTGCAATAGAAAGTATTTCGCGTTCAAGCCCGATTAATGTTGATAGGTTGCTGATGGTGATTTCTACGGTTTCGCTGGCGCCTGAAACGTCTTTAGCAGGCGCGATGGATGCCTGGTTTAAATAATCCGTAAACGAGTGAAGTGGTTTTCCTTCCAGTGTCAAAATCCGTTCGGCAATTTCATCTACCGATTCGTTTGCTGCTATGTATAATTCTTCAAACTTGGCATGAAGTTCAAAAAAACTATCGCCTTTGATGTTCCAGTGAAAGCCTCGCAAATTTTGATAAAACACTTGATAATTAGACAACAAATCATTGAGTTTACCCACCAAATGTTTTGTTTTTTCTTGATTTAACCCTATGCTGTTCTTCTGATTTTTCATAATGGAACAAATATCTACCTAGTTTCGTTATTAATCAAATCAATAATGTATATAATAATATAATCATGGTTTATACAATTCAACAATTGAATTACCTAATTGCGCTGGATCGCTATCAAAACTTCAGTAAAGCTGCAGAGCATACGTATGTGTCTCAGCCAACACTTAGCATGCAGGTTAAAAAGCTGGAGAACGATTTGGGCGTAACCATTATTGATCGGTCAAAGCAGCCGCTTAAGTTCACGGCTATCGGGGAAGAAATTTTGAAACAGGCGAAGCTCGCGTTGACCGAATTAAGGATGATAGATAATTTGGTAGCAGAAAGCAAAGGAGAGTTGAGTGGTGATCTGTTGGTGGGGGTTATTCCTACGATTGCGCCATACCTTGTTCCTTTATTTTTAGGTTCATTTTTAAAGCAGTATCCTAAGATAAACTTAAAATTATCGGAATATAAAACCGATGAGATTATCAACAAGCTTGAGCGAGACGAGCTGGACGTGGGATTGCTATCAACGCCATTAAAGCGTAGTTCGATTATTGAGGAGCCACTTTTTTATGAAAAGCTACTTTCATACACCGATGATAAAGTGAACGAGGCGTATGGAAATCGTATTTCCATCGATGATATTCTGAAATACAAACTCTGGGTACTCAGTGAGGGTAATTGCTTTAGAAACCAATCATTTAACCTTTGTGAAGTTGACCAAACCCAACACCGTAGTTTAGAGTTAACCTATGAAAGCGGTTCCATCGAAACGTTGATCAGGTTGGTGGATAGGGAAGGAGGAACAACCATAATACCCGAGCTTGCCTTGGATACGTTGAGTAGTCAGCAAATAGATCACGTCAAGTTTATCGGAGAAGAAAACCCTGTACGGGAAATCAGCACGGTGAGCAGGAGAAGAGGCCTTAAGGTAAAAATGATCAAAGTATTGAGATCGACCATTAAAGAAAGCTTACCAAAAAATGTGTTGGAGAATTTAGAAGAGAAGAGCGTGGTGGAAATATAAGGAAGCAAAAACCGATTTGACGCGCACTGATGCCAGCTGTTTATTTGCTTTGACTATTTTGGTCGGACAAACAAACCAAAAAATTTGGGTTTTTAAAAGATGGTTGTGAGACGAACTGCCGTTGTAAGCCTTTATAGACAAAATGAATGATATTTCACAAAATATAGAATCAGTTTATAAAGCAGACCTACCTAAACTCAAATCGTATCTGTATAGACTAACTTGTGAGAAAGAGATAGTAAATGATATCGCAAATGACACCTTTTTAAAGGCTCTAGAAAAAAAACATACATTTAATGGCAGTTCAAGTTTAAAAACCTGGATATTTTCAATTGCTACACGAACTGCCATTGACTATTTGAGAAAAAAGAAAAGGTGGCCTGAAAATGCTCAGGATGAAGCCAGGAAATTAGCGGAATCAGACAATAAATATAGCAATGAGTTTATTAGAATTAACAATGAATCAACTGCGGGTGCATTTGAAGTAAAGGAACATATCAATTTTTGTTTCACTTGCATCTCAAAAACTCTACCTATTGAGCAGCAGATATCCCTGATCCTGAAAGATATTTATGGATTTAAGGTTGACGAAATCTCTTCTATTCTAGGCTGTCCAAAAGGTACTTCCAAACACCGCTTATTTGAAGCCCGAAAAAAAATGAACCATATTTTTGAAAGAAGATGTGCTTTGGTTAATAAAAATGGTGTTTGTTATCAATGCTCGGAATTAGATGATTATTTTAATCCGAAAAAAAAGAAAGAGCAAATAAACCTACAGTCAGAAAACTCCGGTGATAAAGAAGATTACTACACATTAAGAGCTCAACTTGTGAAGGCTATCGATCCGCTGGAATCTAAAGGAAATAAACTTGAAGAAAGCATTATGCAGGTTTTAAGAAGAGCGATAGATGATAAATAGCCCGACCGTTTTTGCAGACTAAAACGTCTCAAATAGAAAACGGACAAAAATGAGATCAAAAAAGGCATTTAAGATCATTTATACCGGCCTTCTTGCCGGTTTTGTTAGCGAAGCAGTATTAGGGGGCTTGTTTATGAGTCCACCCGTACAATTTGCACTTTATAATCCTGAATGGCAAAGCGATTTATTTATTGAAATCACTTTTAACCGTGATTTAGTTAAGTCTATTATTGGTTTAATTATACTGAGCATAGCACATAGCTGGCTTTATGACTTATTCAAACCGTCTATCCCTGGACATAATTGGTTGAAAAAAGGTTTGTTTTGGGGGTTCACTATCTGGTTGATGTACTGGGTGTTTCAGGAATGGTTTATCTACCATACACTTTTAAAGGAGCCTCTTCTTCTCAATATATTGGAATTGACAATATTGCTTATCGGCAGTATTGTGGAAGGACTAATCATTGCGAAACTATTAAATCAGCAAAATGGTGAAAAGAAAATACATGCCTGAATTGAAAGCAGAAGCAGATATGATTATTCTTATTCATCCAATGGTTATAGAGGGAAAATGTTTGGATATCCTGCTTATTTTGTGAAACGGAAACTGGCGAATTGTCATTACAATGAAGGACTGGTCTTGAGCTTACGGAAGATGTGGTTAGCAGTTTATAGACCAGCTCACCGTTCAACTTCCTGAAAGGGCACAACAAACCGCAGGGCTAAAC
>JBBDRU010000147.1:0-6612 GCA_040905305.1 Salibacteraceae bacterium
GACGTTATCATTTTCAGAAGAAATCAGGTAACGAGGTGACAGATGTTTTTGAACCCGCTAATTCTAATTTTAGACAAGATCGGTTGATACAGGAAGAAAGTAAAGAACTCAGTGTATCAGAACCCGAGGTTGATGACACGCTGGGCATTACGATCATTAGAAAAAAAGTGTTCGAAGGAGAAGGAGTGACCAAGAAACGAGACGATGGAAGCGTTGATATCTTCAATTACCAGTTTGATGAAGATGTAATCACACAATCTGAAAACGAAACCGATGAGGGAAGTAATGCTTATATCCAGAAAGACTCCGTGGTCGTGGAAGAAGCCAAACCCTTTGAGTTACCCGAGATGCGCAACTACGACATTGCTTTTGCAGCCACAGACTTAACCACCCAGCTTGATTTTGATTACGCCACAGACTTGTATCAACCATTTAATGGCGGGCCATACATCAATCCGGGGTTGGGAACATTTCTTAAAGTTGGAATGCTTGATGTCTTTGAAGATTATAAAGTGGAAGGCGGTTTTCGTTATTCGTTTAACAGTAACGGCACTGAGTACTTTATTTCCCTGGAAGATCGCACCAGGCGTTTGGATAAAAAATACATCGTTCAACGGCAGTCGTTGACCACGCAAGAAAATATTCAAATAAGTCAGCGAACTCAGCTTTATCAGGCCAGAGCAATTTTGAGATACCCGATCGATGAGGTTCAGGCCATCCAAACCACTGTCACAGGAAGGTATGATCGCTTGATTACATTGGGCAGTGATCGACAGCGCCTTGAACAGGATGACTTGACCGACTACTGGGGAGGGTTGAAGCTGGAATATATTTTTGATAACACCCTTCCGCGCGCTCTGAATATTAGAACAGGCGTTCGAATGAAGGCGTTTGCAGAGCATTATCGCAACTTGATTGACCCATCACAGTCACTTTATGTCACCGGACTTGATTTACGCCAATACACACCTATTCATCGGGAGTTTATTTGGGCGAACCGCTTAGCTGCCAGCTCTAGTTTTGGTCCTCAAAAATTGGTTTATTATATGGGGAGCGTTGATAATTGGATCATTTTGGGAGATCGAGAGCGGTTTGATTTTTCTAACGATGTTTCAAGAACCCGTGGATACCGATTCCAAACCATCGCTACCAATATGCGTGGTTTTGCTCAGAATGCTCGAAATGGAAACAATTTTGCTGTTTTTAATAGTGAGCTAAGATGGCCAGTTGTGCGCTACTTCACGAGCAAACCTATCAAAAGCGAGTTCTTATCTACCTTGCAAGTGATTGGATTTGCAGATGTTGGCACGGCATGGACGGGCACCACGCCCTACTCAGAGGAAAATTCCTTTAACAGAATAACAGAAGACAATGGATCGGTGAAAGTCATTTATGACAATCAAACAGATCCTTTTATCGGTGCTCTTGGTTGGGGCGCAAGAGCAAAAGTATGGGGCTATTTTGTTAGGCTTGATTATGCGTGGGGCATTGAAAACGGCCTATTTTTGCAACCTGTTACACATCTTTCATTTGGATTAGATTTTTAATGTCAGTGAGCGAAATCATCATTCTTATTTTAATCGGCTTGTTTGCAGGAATGTTTAGCGGCATGTTCGGCATTGGTGGTGGGCTGATCATGGTCCCTGCCATGGTGTTCTTTCTCGCGATGAGTCAACATTCAGCCCAGGGCACAAGTTTGGGAGTCTTGGTGATTCCAGTAGCAGCAATTGCCGCTTATAATTATTACAAAGCCGGTGAGCTCAACATCAAGTATGCTTTAATCATTGCCATGAGCTTTATGATAGGGGGTTATTTTGGATCAAACATTTCTTTGGGCTTCAGTGAAGTAATGCTAAAACGCATTTTTGGTGTATTAATGCTGTTGATGGCTATCCGTTTGATCTTTTTCACTAAAGGAACTACTAATTGATGATTGATCTAATCAAATCAAGGGCGAAAGCGCATTTTGAGCAATTGGTGCAAATAAGAAGACACTTGCACGCAAACCCAGAACTTTCTTTTAACGAACACCAAACCGCTGTCTTTGTGCTCAAAACCTTATGTGACTATGGTATTGATGCAAAGCCGCATTCAGAAACTGGGGTGGTAGCACTAATAAGCGGTGAATTAGGTGAAGCTAAAGAAGTAACAGCATTACGTGCAGACCTTGATGCTTTGCCTATCCATGAGGAAAACGAAGTCGATTATCGATCTACTAAGGATCGTGTTATGCATGCATGCGGACACGATGTGCATACCACTTCTTTGCTCGGAACGGCTATGATTCTGTATGACCTGAAGAGCAAGTTTAGTGGTACGGTCAAGTTGATATTTCAACCTGGCGAAGAAAAATTGCCCGGAGGCGCATCGTTGATGATCAAAAATGGAATACTTCAAAACCCAAAGCCTGGCCATATCATCGGACAGCATGTTTTTCCTGAACTGGAGGTGGGGAAAGTTGGGTTTAGAAGTGGAAAATACATGGCAAGTTGCGATGAGATCTATTTAAAAGTCCTCGGGAAAGGTGGACATGGAGCGCTGCCACATAAAAACATTGATCCCATACTGATCGCCTCACATATTGTAGTGGCAATGCAGCAGATCATTAGCAGGAGGTCTGATGCCACAATTCCATCGGTACTTTCGTTTGGTAGAATCATTGGCGAGGGCGCAACCAACGTCATACCTGACCAGGTAAGCCTGGATGGAACGTTCAGAACCTATGATGAAAAATGGCGGTTAGAAGCCCATAAACTTATAGAAAAGTTGGCTAAATCTACTGCTGAAGCAATGGGTGGTAAATGTGAAGTGAATATCGTTAAGGGCTACCCTTTTGTGAAAAATGATCCAGACCTTACAGCAATTGCAAGGTCACTCGCAGAATCCTATTTGGGAAAGGAAAATGTGATCGAATTGGATATGCGACCAACTGGAGAAGATTTTAGTTATTACACTCAAGAAATGCCGGGAACCTTCTATCGATTGGGCGTGAGAAATGAGAAAAAAGGAATAATCTATCCAGTGCATTCTTCGCGGTTTGATGTGGATGAAAAAAGCATTGAGATAGGATGTGGTTTAATGGCATGGCTAGCAATAAATAATTTGAAACAATGAAAAGACTTTTATACCTGGGATTGATATTAACCCTTATCACTGCTTGCGGTGACCCTAAACTGGAGAAGGTAAATAACCTGAAGAAGGAAGCCTTCGCTTTACATGATGAAGTGATGCCTCGAATGGGCGAAATAAGCGAACTTTCAAGGTCTCTAAAAGAGCATCGAAAATCCGTGGAAGCTGATACTTCTTCCACAAATGAAAAACAAATAGAGCAGATAAAAACACATGTTAAAGCTCTGGATGATGCCTATGAGGCAATGATGGAATGGATGAACCACTACAAACCCGAATACGAAAAGGAGCACCAAATAGATTCGGCTGTTGTTTATTATGAAGAACAAAAAGAATCGATTTCTGAAGTGAAGTCGGCAATGGAGAAAAGTATAGAAGATGCAGAAAATTTATTGGATGAGCTTGATTAAGACTGCGGTCTATTTTTTATCAGTTTTAGCTCTGATGAGCTGCGAAGAGCAGCAAAAAAAGAAGCTGCCGGTTTTAGGGCCTTATGCCGTTACGGATATCATCATCGATGGAAAACTTAAAACAGATACGGTATTTACAACCGTTAGACCGTTTAGCTTTTACGATCAAAATGGAGATAACATTACCCATAAAACCATTGAAGGAAAAGTGTATGTCACTGATTTTTTCTTTACGTCTTGCCCTACCATTTGTCCAAAAATGAAACAACAAATGCTCCGGGTTCATGAGCGTTTTCGTGAAACGGAAGACCTGGTGTTGCTGTCCCACAGCATCGACCCGAAAAGAGATTCCATTGCGCGGTTAAAGACCTATGCTGATAAATTAGGCATCGATGGAAGTCGGTGGCATTTGATGACTGGTGAGCGCGATAGCATTTACAGCATGGCAAAGCACTACATGATCGCTGCACAAGAAGACCGCCTGGCTCCGGGTGGATATGCCCACAGCGGTGCATTTTTACTCGTAGATCGTAATAAGCAAATTAGAGGGATTTATGATGGCACCGATCCCGATGATGTGGATGATTTAATGTCGGATATTGAAGTAATCCTAAATGAGTCGAACCAAGATCCGAAATAGGATTATTCAAGGTATTGCACTTGGTGTTTTAATAACACAATCATGTGATTATAAACCAAGAAATCAAGGAAGGTCTTTGTATGAAAAACACTGCCAGAGTTGCCATATGGAAGAAGGGCAGGGGTTAGGGAGTTTAATTCCACCCGTGGCCAACGCTGATTATGTCGTTGCTAATCGCGAAGAATTGGCCTGTATTATTCGCAATGGAATCGGTGGTGAGTTAGAGGTGAACGGCATTAGATACGAAGGTGAAATGGAAGGATACAGCCGATTGACCGAAATAGAGATCAGCAATCTGGTTCATTACCTACTCGTTGATATGAACCATCAAGAACGGGCGTATGAAATATCTGAAATACGCGCACAGTTAGAAGCATGTCAATGACTAAATGACGTGCTTATGCCTTGGGGTTTACTGGCTGTAACTTGATCTTGATAATACCCAATTTATCAAAGATTTTTATCGCGATGAAAACCGGATCAATCTCATGCCACTTCACACCAAAATTGGGCCTTGCTCCAAATTTATGATGATTGTTGTGGTAGCCTTCTCCAAGCATCAAAACATCCACGGGTAAAAGATTTTTAGAAGTATCGCTAACCTTGAAGTTTGTATATCCATAACGATGTGCAAACCAATTGATCACGGCACCATGCACCGGTCCCATGGCAAAGTGAATCGGAAGCAATAAAAACATCCACCAATGGGTAGCAAATTCAATATAGAACCATATGTAGAAAACACCCCACAAAACCCGAATCGGCCATGCGTCTGCAAATCGCTCAAAAGTGAACCATTCAGGAAGGTCTTTTTTCCACTTCGCGTCAATTTTTGAGCGGCCGTAAAAAATATTTGAATAAATGGTTTTTGTTCTCCACATCATGGAAAACAAATTCTTATCGTATTTAGGAGAATGTGGATCTAATTCGGTATCAGCATGAGCATGATGCATTCGGTGTAAAATGCCATAGGTATAAGGACTCAAATAGCTAGATCCTTGAAATATGAATGAAATCACCTGAAAAAAACGTTCCCAACCTTTGCTCATTGTGAACATCTGGTGAGCTGCATATCGGTGATGAAAAAAGGTTTGAGTGAAAAGACTCAAGTACCAGTGTGCTGTAAAAAATATAAGTATTTCCATCTATAGAATTAAAAAGTAAGTAAGACAAAAGGACGGTGGAAAAACCCTTCTGATTAATCGAGCGCGAAGATACTTTATATGCCTTTCAAATCACACCCTTTGTAACAAGCTTTGGCAGTTTGTCTCGCGAACAACATTGTAACAGCATAATTATCTGGCTAAAGAGCTAATTTAAAATGTAGTAGATGTGTTTTGTGTAAAACCTCAGCTCATATTCATGTCTTAAACAGCGACTCTTTGCTCGAAATCACTCTAAATGCTATGCATTCTTGCATCGACTTTTGTTGAAATTCACTTTTCATAGATACGCTGAATCCTGAAGAGTAATCGAATTCAGGTTATAAGAAAGTTTAGTTTTTGCTAGGATTCTGAATCAGAGGATTTATCTCTTTCCAAAGAACGTAGCAAGCGATTTACTTCATCAACCCGATCCTGGTTTTCCAATTGTTGATAGCTATACTTTAAATTGTTTAGCGCCCTCTTGATGATGGATGTATTGTGAGCAGCACGATAGTAAAGCGAATTCGGTTCCAGCTTTAGTTGGTTCAAAAACTGGTCGATTTCATGGCTGCTAAAAACAGTGCCTTTGCTAAAAGGATTGATGTAAAACAGCACATCCGATTTAAATACATCATTGGTTTTATATAAACTGAACACATCTAAGTAGCCTAAAATGAAATGCCGGGGAAGATTTATGCCATAAATAGGTAAGTCCAGGTTTTGAGCAATGATGGAGTAAATCAAGCTCAGACTTAGTGGGTTTCCTTTTTTTGTTTCTAAAACCATACTCAGAAATGAATTCTTTGGAGAATGGAAATCAGTTATGTTTCCACTAAAACCATAGAGCTCAAACAAAATATGATTGATCACTCTCACTTGCTCAAAGGCTGTGAGATTGGTGTTCAGTTCAAGCCAAATATCGTGTTGGATCTGTTCGAGCGTTTTTAGAAGTGTGTTTTCATCAAAATCTGGATACTGGTATCGGTTGATCAACAATGCACCATCCAGCAAACTAGACGCTCCGGATTCAACCCAGGTCTCAAGGTTTTTTTGAAGTGCTTCAAATTGAATGTCGTGAATAAGGTTTTCGATGCGCTGCTGAAAAACCACGCCAAGCAAATTTGATTCCCAGGCTTCTTCGAGGTTTGGAATAACATCCTCCCCAAAGGTCATCAGTTCACTTTTGACATGCTCATAAACTGAGTTGTCAGGATCGTCCAAAAGCTGGATTAACGATGTGAGTTGATTTAAATCTTGCATTCTTCCCCAAAATTAAGGGGCTTTGATG
>JBBDRU010000148.1:0-6605 GCA_040905305.1 Salibacteraceae bacterium
GCTGTTTGCTTTTCCTCATTCAAAAACCCACGATCTCGCATCCAATTGTCATTATAGACTTTACCAACATATCGCGAACCATGATCGTGGAAAAGAACCACAACCATGTCGTCTTTTGTCAATTCATTTTTCAATTGCCGAATGGCCTGGAACGCAGACCCGCATGAATAACCCAAAAACAACCCCTCTTTTTTTGCCAACTCTCTTGTAGCTACTGCGCCATCTCGGTCTGTTACTTTTTCAAATTTGTCGATTAAACCAAAATCAACGTTCTTAGGAAGAATGTCCTCTCCAATACCTTCTGTGATGTAGCTATATATCTCTTTCTCATCAAACTCACCGGTTTCGTGATATTTTTTAAACACAGAACCGTAAGAATCTACTCCCCAAATTTTGATGTCCGGGTTTTTTTCCTTCAGGTACTTTGCCACTCCTGAGATGGTGCCTCCCGTGCCAACGCCCACTACAAAGTGGGTGAGCTTGCCACCGGTCTGTTCCCAGATTTCGGGTCCCGTAGTTTCATAGTGGGCTAATCTATTTGATAGATTATCGTATTGATTTACCCAAAAAGAGTTTTTTATTTCTTTATTTAGGCGCTCAGCCACAGAGTAATAGGAGTCCGGATGATCGGGTGAAACATTGGTTGGGCAAACGTGCACCTGAGCACCAACAGCCTTCAAAATATCTATTTTCTCTTTACTTTGTTTGTCACTCATGGTGCAGATAAGCTTGTAGCCCTTGACAATACATGCAAGGGCAAGCCCCATTCCTGTGTTACCGCTTGTGCATTCGATGACCGTTCCTCCGGGTTTTAAATCTCCATTTGATTCTGCATCCTCTACCATTTTCAGAGCCATGCGATCTTTTACACTATGTCCTGGATTGAAATATTCAACTTTTGCCAGAATTGTTCCTGGAATGTCCTTAGCAATGTTGTTTAGCCTGATCATCGGAGTATTTCCAATGGTCTCTAAAATGTTGTTTTTAATGTTCACCTGAATTGTCTGCTTTTGAGATGCGCAAAGGTAGGATGAATCATTTTTTAGATGGCTTTTTGATCAACTAAGTTACACTGACCTCAAAAAGTTTTAATTGAACTTAATCGTTTTTACAGGGTCGATGCGGCTGACCAACATTGAGGGAATCATTAACATGAAGAGACACGCGGCTGCACTGCCAACATTTATTGCAATAATGGTATTTAGATTGAATAACACGGGCACATGATCGACATAATAGTTGCTTTGATCGAGCTTGATAAACTCAAACGTTTGTTGCAAAAAACCCAGGCTTAATCCGATTACATTTCCGATGATGATACCGATAAAAATGAGGTATGCCGCATTGTAGAGGAAGATGCGGCTGATGTTTTTATTTCGTGCACCCATTGCCTTTAAAAGCCCGATCATATTGGTTCTTTCCAGAATTAAAACCAATAAAGCTGAGATCATATTGATACCTGAAACCAAGATCATCAATGTGAGTATTACAAAAACGTTCATGTCCTGCAATTCCAGCCATCCGAAAATATCCATGAATTGATCGGTTATTTTAAGTGTAGTAAATGCGTAGCTTATGTGCTCGTCAATTATGCGATCGAGTTGTTCTAAATCACTATAGTTATGCAAAAGCACCTCGTACCCTGCAACCTGGGACTCATCCCATCCATTTAGTTTTTGAATATGGCGCATGTCACAAAGCATAATACTGCCGTCAAATTGTTCCATACCAGTTTCATAGATCCCTCCGATTATGTACCTTCTTTTACGTTCCTTTTCATCCTGAAAATAAGAAACTGTGATTTTTTCACCGAGTTTCAGATTTAAGCGATTAACAATGCTCTTTGACAATAAAACACTGTCGTTTGAAATGGAATCATGAAATTCAAATACTTCTCCTGCAACCAAGTTGTGCTTAAAAAAATCCCAATCAAATTCAGCGTCAATGCCTTTTGACATAACGCCTTGAATTTCACCATTAGCTGTGATAATACCACTTTTCATAGCATAGGATTGGATGTTTTTTACAGCAGGCTCCTTACCAATCGACTCCACAAATGGTTGATATTTTGCCATCGGTTTAATTCCTAACGTGTTTTGAGGATTGTAATAGGACACCTGAAGGTGAGATCCAAAGCCTATGACCTTCTGCCTTACTTCTTCCTGAAAACCTGAAACAATTCCTATTGACAATATCATCACGGTCATCCCTATCGCTATACCAGCAACGGCAATTCGAATGATGGTGTTTGAACTTTGTCCGGTGACTCCGCTTCTGCGTCCACCGATCATTTTTTTAGCAATTAATAACTCGTAATGCAAAAGCGTTCTGTTTAAAACTTCAAAAAGGCATGGTCTATGCCGATGTGAAGATGTGCAAATTTGATCATCTAAAAAGCATTATGCGAATACTCTCTTTCTTTTTACTGTATTTTTTTATGGGGTCATGGGCATTATCCCAAAAACCTGTCTTTAAAACCAGTGCAGACATAATTGTTGGAGCTGAACGTTTTGCTGAGTACTCATCACTTTTGGAGCATAAAAGGGTGGCTGTTACTGGCAATCATAGTTCAAAGGTGAAGAACATGCATCTTGTCGATTTTCTTATAGAAAACGAAGTAAATATTACTAAGGTGTTTGCTCCTGAGCATGGATTCAGAGGAAACGCTGATGCCGGTGAGAAAGTGGTGGACGGGATTGATGTGAAAACCGGTTTGCCTATTGTGAGTTTATATGGTTCACACAAAAAGCCTACCGAGCAAGATTTGACTGATGTGGAATTGATGGTTTTTGATATTCAAGATGTTGGTGCTCGTTTTTATACCTACATCTCAACAATGACCTATGTCATGGAAGCTTGTGCTGAGCAGGGAGTATCCGTTTTGATTCTTGATCGGCCAAACCCAAATGGTTTTTATGTTGATGGCCCAGTGTTGCAGGAGTCTTTTAAATCATTTGTTGGAATGCATCCGATTCCGGTTGTGCATGGAATGACTGTTGGTGAGCTGGCTCAAATGATCAATGAAGAAGGTTGGTTAGAGGATAAGGTACGATGTGACCTGACCGTCATTCCCTGTGAAGATTACACGCATAATGATGTTTATATACTGCCTGAAAAACCATCACCGAACCTGCCAAATATTAATTCGATATTGCTTTATCCATCTCTGTGCTTTTTCGAGGGCACTGTTTTTTCAGTAGGTAGAGGCACAGATAAGCCCTTTGAGGTTTTTGGTCATCCAAATATGTCAGTGGGTTCATTCATGTTTGTTCCAAAAAGTGGTGAAGGAGCTAAGTCTCCAAAACATGAGGATGTGCCATGCCTCGGTTGGGACTTATCTGAAATAGGTGGAAGTAGAGTGATGGAAAAGCAACACCTTATTCTAGATTGGATGGTTAATGCCTATCGAGATTTTCCAATAAAGAATAAATTTTTTCTTGATAATGGATTTTTTGACAAACTTGCAGGAACAGACGTTTTGAGAAAACAAATTCTTTCCGGCATGGCGGCCGAGGAAATCAGAGAAAGCTGGCAACCTGAACTAAATTCGTTTAAAAGGTTGAGAACAAAATATTTGATATATCCGTAGCCAGATTGCTTTAGGATCTAATTTTTTGGAGTGCCGTCTCGGTTAAATACCTGTCGTTTTTTAATGGGTTTTTTGTAAAGTTCAAGCCACTCTTTCATGGTCATCCCATCTTGCGGGTTTACATCCTTAGGTAGCTCAAAAATCCCTTCCGGCAAGGGAGAAACCGTGTCAATGGTGATGGCTTCTATGTAAACAATATTTTTTGGGAGTTCTACCTTAGTTTTTAACATTATGCCTTTCCAACGCCATTCTTCCATGTTGGTTTGCTCGATTTTCCAATGATCAGTTGGTAAACCTAAAATACTATCGGTGCTGACCTTAAGACCACCTTTTTTGAGGTATATACTCTCTGCCGCTTCATTGAGATCGAGGTTTGGTGATTCGGCTGCACTCTCGTAAAGCAGGGAGTTGTCCATTTTACGTGCATTTTTTGTATTCAAATCAACCAGATATATTGCAGTGTCGCGCATTAAAGTCACTAAATCAATTTTTTCCTGACTGTTACTAAACGGGTTGAAGCGTTCGGTGTGGGTGTATTTTATCTCAGTCATTCCATAATGAGTAAAATACACTTTTTCAGTTCCTTCTTGCACGCCTTCATAGCGGTATTCAATCATTCCATCCTTCACAGCATATCGAACAGGGTAATTTGATTTTGAACGGTTTAATTCGCCCTCTATAGAATTGTAATTTCGGGCAGAAGTCTCGTTCTGCTTATTTGCAGCCATGGGTATTGAACCGGCTTCTTTCTTTTCCGTTGATTCAGATTGCTCATTGCAAGAAATGAAGATTAGAAATGAAAATAGATAAATGAAAGGAGCTTTAAACACGGTTTACAATTCTTGTTTCCATTTCAACGTCTAACCTTCCAGGGTAAGCTTCTAATGCTTTTCCAAGAATTTCTATTGCTTGTTTAAGCTTGGGGATTTCGAGAACATATGCCAATCTCACTTCCCTTAGTCCAAGACCTTTGGTTGCATAAAACCCTTCACCTGGAGCCATCATTACGGTAGCGCCTTTGTATTCAAATTCCTCTAAAATCCAGGCGCAAAAATCTTCAGCACTATCTACCGGTAATTCCGCCATTGCGTAAAATGCTCCTCCGGGTGTTGGACAGATCACACCATCTATTTCGTTGAGTCCATTCACCAAGATATTTCTGCGCTCAACATACTCCTCTTTTACTTTGTCAAAGTAAGATTGCGGAGTAGCCAATGCGGCTTCTCCTGCAATTTGACCGATGGTAGGGGGACTTAGCCGTGCCTGCGCAAATTTTAACGCAGTTTTCATTACATCTTCATTACGCGAAATTAAGGCGCCAACCCGAGCACCGCACATACTGTAGCGTTTAGAAACTGAATCGATAACAATAGCATTTTGTTCAAGACCATCAATGTTTAAAATAGAATGGTGATTTCGTCCATCATAGCAGAACTCTCTGTAAACTTCATCCGCAAAAAGGAAAAGATCATTTTCAAGCACAATTTTTTTAAGTGTTTGTAATTCAGCAGCAGTATATAAATACCCTGTTGGATTTCCTGGATTGCAAATAATGATTCCTCTTGTGCGAGGGGTTATCATCTCCCTGAATTTATCGATCGGGGGTAACTTGTAGCCTTCACTTAAGTAGGTTGTAATTGGCCTTAAAATTATTTGAGCCTGCAGTGCAAAACCATTATAATTGGCATAAAACGGCTCGGGAACGATAATTTCATCCTCTGGATTAAAACAGGTCATCATGGCAAAGGTTATTGCCTCTGAACCACCATTGGTAACAATGATATTTTCATGGACGAGATCAATTCCATGATTGCTGTAATATTCAGCTAAACCTTTTCGATAGCTCAAATATCCAGCAGAATGGCTGTATTCTATGACTTTTCTGTCAATATTTTTAATCGCATCTAGAGCTAATTGTGGAGTTTCAATATCGGGTTGACCAATGTTGAGATGGATTACTTCTTTTCCTGCTTCGATGGCTTTTTCGGAGTATGGTACGAGTTTCCTGATGGGTGATTCAGGCATCGCAAACCCTTTTTTGGAGATGAATGGCATAAGCTTATGTTTAAATTCCTTGACTCAAGGAAGGTCAAAGATAGCGACCATGCTAATAATAGCGCATAAAAAAAGCCCTCTGAATCCAGAGGGCTTCGAAGGTTTTAGAAAAAAATTTAATTAGCTGACGGAGCCATGGTTGGCTCTTTTACAGGCATTGCAGAATCATCTGCTTTTGGTGCTGCTTCAATATTTCCTTTAATACGCAAAACTTTTGGCTGCTCACTGCCATTGGAAGTTATGGTAACCGATTTATTGATTGGTCCCAGACGTTTGCTATCATATTTTACTTTAATCGAGTTGGTTTGTCCTGGCTGAATTGGCTCACGTGGCCATTCAGGAACCGTACATCCACATGAGCCTTTCGCATTTGAAATAATCAAAGGCTCACTTCCCGTATTTGTAAATTTAAATTCTGTACTAGCATCACCGTGTTGCTTCATTTTTCCAAAATCATGCACGGTTTTTTCAAATTCAATCTCCGCCTGGGCATTTGCACCAAGAACCATAAAAACGGCTGCTGTAAGTGCTAATAAAATATTTTTCATGGGTTTACTTATTTTGTATGAGCAAATTTAAGACGAAGTTGAAGTGGCTCTACCCCTTTAACACAACATTAAGAATTGCTGCGTCATAGGATAAGAATTGTTTCGTCAATAGTTATAGATTAATCATGTGTGTTGATTTCTTGCCTAAGCTTCGCTGGTGTGTTTCTGAAATCTTGAAACCTTCTTTTCGTGTAAATCACAAACTCATATTGTGTCATGCTTCGAAGCAATTGGTCTGAAATATCCATAAAATCAATAAAGTCTTCAAATTCATTTTCTTCTAAATCGATTATATCGTGATCAACATATTTCGAGAACAGCTCTTTAAGCAGCATACGCTTTTTATCTTCATTGATGATCTCGTAAGCCCTTCTTTTCATACGTTCTTGCTTACTGACTTGCTGATAGAGATA
>JBBDRU010000149.1:0-6589 GCA_040905305.1 Salibacteraceae bacterium
AGTCCCATACGTCAATTACTCAGTCCCAGCAAAATATTTATACCAGTAGGTATAGGTCTGGCTATTGTTGCGTTTTTCTTAATAAGAGACTATAACGCACAGCGAGATGCGTTGGAAATGATAAGCTGGACATGGAAATCTACCGTCTGGTTCACCATTGCACTTATAATGGTGGCGTTGCGAGATGTTGGCTACATGATTCGAATTCGAATCTTAACAGATAAGCAGCTTAATTGGCGGCAGGCATTTGATGTAATTATGCTCTGGGAGTTTGCCTCTTCGGTTACGCCAAGTATTGTTGGCGGGTCAAGCGTGGCTATTTTTATAGTTAACCGAGAAAAAATACCTCTAGGAAGAAGCACGGCTGTTGTAATGATAACGGCTTTTTTGGATGAGTTGTTCTATGTGCTGATGGTTCCGGCTCTGCTACTTATTGTTGGGGTTAATGAATTGTTTCCGCTGGCGATGCAAAGGGAGTTTTTTGGCTTTACCCTGGGTGCGCGAGAGATTTTTGTGGTGGGCTATGTATTCATCTTAATGCTTATATCGCTGATTTGGTTGGCGATTTTCAGGTTTCCAATTGTAGCCAAGCGATTTTTAGTTGCGGTTTTTTCTTTGAGCTTTTTAAAGCGATGGAGAAAAGGAGCCGTAGAAACAGGTAATGATTTGATTATAACGAGCGCAGAGCTTAAAACCAAGCCCTTTTCATTTTGGTTAAAAGCCTTTGTGGCCACATTCCTTTCATGGACAGCTCGGTTTTGGGTCGTGAATTTCCTTATCCTTTCTTTCACCGTAATCGATATTTCTTTGCTCGATCACTTCCTCATTTACGCACGACAGTTGGTTATGTGGGTAATCTTGCTGATCTCGCCTACGCCTGGTGGAAGCGGTGTGGCTGAAGTGGCGTTCAGCGGCTTTCTAAAAGAGTTTATATCACCGGCCTCGCTCGCCATCTCTATTGGTGTTTTATGGCGAATTGTAAGTTACTATCCCTATCTGCTTATGGGAGCAATTATTCTACCGCGTTGGATACAAAGGGTGTATTTAGGTAGAAAGCTCATAAAGTTTAAGGAGCCGAATTAGCCCGTTCAAAAACTATGGTAATTTGACGCTTTGGTTTTGTTGCAGAGTTCTTCCATTTCATTTCATCTCCGTTCATTTCAACTTTCCAAGTGATAGTTTTATGTTCTTTACTTACCATTAATGCTTGGGAAGACTCGTCAATGCTCCACGCTGCTTCTGAAGGAATCAAATCTGAATGCTGACTGTAAAGCATTTGGTCTGAATGCAATTCAAGGGTCGCTTGATGACCGGTTTCTTTGCTTTCAACAACCCTCTTACCTTCAGTAATGGATTGCACCTCCCATCTGCTCACCAGGTCATCAGAAAGCGATTGACAGTTGGTGACAACAGGTAATAGGCTAATAAAAAGGAAGAGAGCAAATGATTTCATGGGTTTGGATTTCGGTCAAAATTAACGCTCGTTTTCCTAATGACGCATTTTGTTGAATACCGATGGCGCTAAATGAAAAAAAACCTTGTTCAGACGATGAGGCCGAACAAGGTTTTTTCGATTGATTAGTGAATGAATCCAGGTTTATCGCTTTACGAAGGATTTAGTCTCACCTAAATCATTGCTGATAAAGTAAACACCAGGGGTTAGAGAACGGGTGTCAATCACATTTGTGTTTTTATTAACCGATGTAATGCGTCCGCTCAAATCTGTGATGCGGTAATTTCCTTTGATGCTCATCTTCAAAATATCAGAAGTTGGATTAGGATATACGTTCCATGCCTTTTTGCCCTTCACCTCTTCTGAACCAACGATTCCAGATAGTTCAAACACGGATACCGTTCCGCTAACTTCATTTGATGTGATCAAATAGAATTTGCCATCTGGGCTTGCAGCGCTGTCGATCATAATTACGTCTTCACATCCTAAATCACCAACCGCTGCAGTAGTAGGGTCTTCTACCGAAAAATCCCGGTTGTTGATATAAGTTACATGCTCGGCATTTGCTGGGTCAGTGATGTCATACATCATTACACCTCCAATGCGTTCTAATCCGATAAAGGCATAAACCTTGTCACCGATTACACCAACGGCAATGGCTTCCGGCTCCGGACCTTTTGCGTCAGATCGACTATCGAAATCATCGTTTTCATCATTCCCTGAATTGAAATCATCAGGAAAAGCATCTGCTGTTATTTGCTCAAAATCATCACCGGAATCAAAAACGATGTTTCCATCGGTATCCCAAATGGTAAAAGACCGGGCACCATATGTATAGATTTCATCAAAATCACCATCACCATCCGTGTCGCCCATAGAAGTTGTAATGTTAATTCTACCCCCATTTTCATCTTCTTGCAATGTTGCTGCATCAGGAAAAGCGGTTGGGTCAAGTGTTACGTCTTTCAATCGGGCTTCTTCAGAATAGCCATCATAATCTCTTGCATCGCCTTCATTTGCCGTCAGGATGTAAGTATTACCACCAATTTCAACGCCAGTTATGGCATCGGGTAAGTAAAGACCTCTGAAGGGGTAAGTTGTAATATTTATTTCGTCATCTCGGTCGCTTGCATCTATGCCATTGCTGCTTACGGAATGATCTTTCCATCCTAATGGTAGCATATTGGTGATGCTTGCATTTGAAAGGTTTACTACAGCTAAGGCATTGTTTTCTTGCAAACAAACGTATGCAGTGATGTTATCAGAAGAAATGGTTACATATTCGGGCTCGAAATTGCTTGCATCACTGTGCATGCCCGAAATCATGATATCATCAATTTGCCACAATGCTCCGGTTCCTCCGACAGTTCCGGTGGTTTTGTATAAGAAGGCAATGGAAACCTCACCACCAGAAATATATGAGGTGATGTCAACATCTCCTGAGTTGGTGTCTAAATAACTTCCCGGTGACCAAATGGCTTGGGCAGTAAGTGTGTCCCAGCTTGCAGTGGTGGGATTGCCCATTCCATTATAATCGCTGGAAATAAGAAGGTCAAGTGAACCACCTGAGAAATTTTTGGCGCTATAAAAGCTCACAGATGCTTCCGTGAAGTTTGAAATGTCAACAGGTTCAGAAATCAACCAATCAATACTGTTTGTGTCATCACCAAACCCATTTGCTTCAGCAAAATAGTCGTCATTAAAATTGTCATAATACCATTCGTCAGTACTCAACTCATTAAACGTTGTGAAGCTGTTTAGTGCTAAAGCAGTGTCTTGGAAATCTTCAAAAAAGGCGGGAATTGATTCGGGGCCAAAAATCCTTACACCGGCTAAAGAACCTGTGTATGAACCTATTTCTAAAATCGTAACATCGCCTTGCGTAACGTTGGCTGCACCGGCAGAAACGTCAACAATCGTAACAGACCCAACCGGGTCAAACGTCCAATCATCATTGGGCTCCCCCTCACATGCAGCTACTACTTGGTTTCCATCATGCGTCCAGGTCAACATATCAGGAAGGTATCCTGCTTCCACCTGAGCTAAAAAGTTGCCTTCATGATCGAAGAACACAATTTTACCGGGAGCCTCATCAACTTCAACAGCCGCTGCAATGATGCCATCGAATGCCGAAACGCTGTTTATTCCGTCACCATATAAAGAAATGTCAATTGTGCCTAATAGGCTTAGAGAAGCTGGATCAGAAAAGTCTAGAATTCCAATACTGTTTTCATCAGAATTGCTGAAGAACAGTTTTTGACTGCCCTCGTCATAGGTGACGATTTCTGCAGCACCTTCATCAAAGATTCCAGTATTGTGGGTTGTAATGTGGTTTATTTCGATCTGTCCGAAAGAGACAAATCCAGCTATTACAGAGCTAAGAAGTAAGTAGATTTTTTTCATAACATGAATTTATTTTGTTCATGCAAAGCTGCCTTACTAACCTAGAAATGCATTTACCCGAAGGTTATGCTTAAGCCATAAAAGTTTAAGAAGAAAATAAATGAATTGTTACCTACATTAAGCGAATGTTTTTTTCATTCTAAAAGGGTACAATGGAAATTCCAATGGACAGTGCGTTTTGCTGAGAAGTGCTGTTGCCTGACTCGAAGAATGGAGTAAGGGAATAAAAGGCAGATAGCATTACGCTACCATAACCTACACGTGCGCTAACCCCATATCGCCATTGTGAGATATGAGGGTAGTCATAGGTTTTAACTTTAATATCCTGATTGTTGATGAGCTTTTCGTGAGCCTGTATGAGATAACCCACTTTACCTCCTATGGCAAACTTCCAGCGTTGGCCTTTTGGGTTTTCGTTGGTCCTAAACCTCACTTCAATTGGGATATCCACATAGTTTACCGAGATTTTACCTCGATCGAGTATGGTATCACCGACCACATTGAATGCTGAATAATTAACTCCTCCGGAGTCATAGCGATTGACAATTGAATTGAGGTAGTAATTGTGAGACTGAAAGCCTAAACCAATAGCACCACTCACATTTCCATTCCTATTTAATGGATAATCATAAAGCAAACCTAAGTTGATTCCTCTACCATACCATTTTTGCTCTACACCGTTGGGTGTGCCTAAAAGGCGTTCCCACGTTAAGTCTATCATCAACAAATCTTGATGAGGTCGCTTGTTGTTGTCCTCTTCTACCTGATTGCTGTCTATCTTCAGTTCCTGCGATAAGCCAATAACAGGAGCGAACAAAAAAAATACTAGGATAAAATGGAGTGAATTCTTTAGCATTGTCTTATTTTTCAGCGGCAAATGTAAGGCTTGCAGCGTAAGTCTTCTTTTGTGCAACGTTCTAAATGAGATTTACGTCTATACAACATGAAAACTCCAATGCAGAAACTTGGAATAGCCCTTGCTTTAAGCCTTTCGCCATCTTTAGTCACCCAAGCGCAGTTTAACTTGGGATTTGAGCTTTACAACGATATTAAGGTCGTTCAGAACAACGATACATTAGCTCATCCGTGGGTTGGCGGCTTAAACAACCCGCAGTTTTCTTCAATAGATATTGACCTTGACGGACACCATGATATCGTTGCCTATGAGCGTGATGGAGAAGTTTATCGCGTTTTTATTTGGGAGGAAGGGGTTTCCTATCGATCTGACTTCACCTCCCATAAAGCTTTGCCAAAGGTTAGAGGAAGCTTTGCGCTATTTAGAGATTATAACGAAGATGGAAAACAGGACTTGTTTAGTGTTGGTTACAATAACCAAGGTATCAATGTGCACCTCAACACGAGCGAGTCTGAAGTATCTTTCACACAAATGACAGAAAACCTTCGGTTTAGACACCCAGGCAGTGGTTATTTATATTCTTATTTTCCAGCGAACGATTTGCCTGGAATTGCTGATTTTAATGGTGATGGTGACTTGGATATTATTGTTCAAGGCCAAACCGGGGTGTTGGATTATCCGGCACTGCTGTATTTTGAAAACCAGTCGCAGGAGCTTTACGGTCATAGCGATAGTCTTGCTTATGAGTTGGTTAATCCTTGTTGGGGAAAAATCAGAGAATTTGTTAATGATGCTGGTTGGACGGAGTATATATGTGACACAAACAGGTCAGGCAACAGAGGTTCAAGACATGGCGGAACCACCCTCACACCAATAGACTTAAACGGTGATGGAGCAATGGATTTATTAACCGGAGATGCTTATAGCGGCAACATGCAGTCATTGATCAATACCAGCACGAGTGTGGATGCTGTTGTTGATTTGTCGCTTTCAGACTCGACTTACCCTAGCTATGATGACCCAATTTTTGTTCCAACACTTCCTGCTGCCTTTTTTGAAGATATAGATCATGATGGAGAAAAAGACTTAATAGCAGCACCAAATCAACTAACCGCTATTGCAACCTTTTATTTGGACACATCCATCAATACCAATGTCGATTGGTACTATAAAAACGTTGGAACTACTGCACATCCTGATTTTAAACTTCAGGAGAAGGGTTTCTTTTCTGGCAAGATGATAGATGTAGGGTCTAAGTCAATGCCTGCATTGGCAGACATTAATGGTGATGGCTTGTTAGATCTATTAGTAGGCAATGAAGGATTTACAGCCTACGGTGGATCGGCAGCAGCTTCTCTGACTTTATACCTAAATGTTGGTGATATTGAAAATCCCGTTTTTGAGTTGGTTGATAAGGACTTTTTGGATATATCAGAGTTTGGGTTTGGCTTTGTGCACCCTGCTTTGGCGGATCTAGACGGTGACGGGGATTATGATCTGCTCATCGGAGAAGACCAGGGGATGTTGCATTATTTCAAAAACCGCGGAACACCTGAGATACATGATTTCCATCTGACTGAACCTGAGTTTGCTAATATCGATGTGGACTTGAGTGCTCATCCGCAGTTTTTCGATGTTAATCTGGATGGAGCTCCTGATTTACTTGTCGGAGATTATTATGGTCGCATCCAGTATTTTGAAAATGCTGGAACTCCTTCAGAGCCTGACTTTAGTAAAAACCCGACCGTTGAAAAGGTAGGCGATCTTTTAACGTTTCATGCTCATGGAGGGGAGAGCACCCCAATGCTGACCAGAAAATTGGACAGCCTTGGATCTAACCTGTATTTGTTGCAAAGCAATGCCGATGGCGTTATTCT
>JBBDRU010000150.1:0-6580 GCA_040905305.1 Salibacteraceae bacterium
AACGCTTCGAGACACGCCTTTCAGGCGCCCTCAGCGTGACTGTGCTAAAAATATGGCTCGTAGCGGACATCGTCTCCGCGCTTCACTGCTCAGCATAGCGCTGACATTTAGTTATGGATCAAATACTTTTCAAATTATCATAAAACGCCAAAACCTCATTGGAAATATAGTTCAAGTCCTCTTCAGTGAGGTGTAAATGCAGTGGTAAACGAAGCAAACATTCTGAAAATCGGTCGGCATGGGGTAGCGCGCGGCCATCATGCTTGTTATGGTAAAATGGACTTTTATGCAAACTCAAATAATGAAAAACGGCTCCGATTTTTTTTTCTTTTAAATGCGCAAGCAATGCCCCTCGTTCATCGCCATTCTTACAAACGAGGTAAAACACATGGGCGTTGTTAGTGGCATAATCAGGCAACACAGGAAGTTCAAGCAACCCTTTATTTTCCAAAGGCTTAAAAACCTCCAGATATTTGTTCCAAACAGCCCGCCTCTTCTCCTGAATAACATCAATATAGTGCAATTGTCCATACAAATATGCTGCAACCAGTTCAGAAGGTAAAAAGGATGATCCAACATCAACCCAACCGTATTTATCGATTTCACCTCTAAAAAATGCAGCCCGATTGGTGCCTTTTTCCCAAATCACCTCAGCTCGTTTTACGAACTGCTCATCGTTGATCACCAGCATACCTCCTTCGCCAGACACAATATTTTTTGTTTCATGAAACGAAAATGCCGCGAGATGACCTATGGATCCGAGAGGTTTGCTTTTATAAAATGCATCAATCGCCTGAGCCGCGTCCTCAACAACGAATAAATCATGACGCTCAGCCACTCTCATGATCGCATCCATGTCACATGCCACGCCACCGTAGTGCACCACAACTATAGCGCGTGTTTTATCATTGATCAATGCTGACACCTCATCGGCATCCAGGTTTGGGTGATTATCACATGAATCAGCAAATACAATGTTCGCCCCACGCAGCACAAAGGCGTTGGACGTGGAAACAAAAGTGTAGCTCGGCATGATCACTTCATCCCCGGGTTGGATATTAAGCAATAGCGCAGCCATTTCAAGGGCATCAGTGCAAGAGGTGGTCAAAAGGCATTTTTTAAAGCCGTAACGTTCTTCAAAAAAACGCTGACACTTTTTCGTGAAATCACCGTTGCCGGCTAACCTACCCTCGTCAATAGCTTGTTCTACATTATCCAGCTCAGGACCGAATAAATAAGGTTGATTAAATCGTATCATAATAACCCATCCTATGTTTTATTTCCACAAATTTAAATCGATGTTCCACTGTTCCTCCAATGCTTCCACCTTTGGCCGGTAGTATGATGTCAAATGATCAATAACCTCATCCGGCACATGGTCTCTGTCAGATGCATTGATGATTTGTCCTGAAAGGTCAATGGAAATCTCCAGGTCTAAAAACTCATTCAGTTCACCGGTGGCTCTGCCGTTTATAAGGTATTCAAACAGCACTGGCTTAAGTCGATTGCCAAACCGTTCATCATAAGGCTTCAACAAGGCTGCATAATCGCCTCGCTTTAAGTAATCAAAGGGATTCACCGATAGGGTTTGTTTTATCAAAGGCGGTGGCTTACGTTCTAAAAACACTTGCTTCAGGGTGCGTGTTTCAATGCTGTGCTGCACGCTGAAAAAATAATTACTCAACGCCCGATCCACCGGATTTCGAGCCAGGAAGATCAGCTTGACATCGGGTAACACAGCGTGAATTCGATGTGCAACTTCCGGAAACTCATAATAGCTGGTGCTCTTCTCTCCCAAAAACCGATGAGACGAGAGGCGATGTGTAAAATAACCACTGAGGTATTCCTCTTTGGACACCTGTTCGTTAAGAAAGTATTTTGGTTCGGGCCTCACAGGCCTGGCCATGCAAACCTCAGGATGCCTATCCATCAGCTCATACAGCAATGTTGTGCCAGAACGCTGCGCACCGATGATGATAAAATGTTGGTGCTTATTCAATCCGTTCTCTTATTTGATAAGGAACATTGGTGGCCATTTGATTCATCATTCTCGCAATGTATTCTCCCATTATACCTAACATGACGAGGATAAAACCGCTCAAAAAGGATAACAGCACCACAATGGTGCTCCAACCTTGCACATCCGAGCCAATAAACAAAGCCTTTATTATCACGAACAATCCCACCAAAAAACTTATACCGCTCATGGCGATTCCCAAAACGCTCATCACTTTCAATGGATAGGACGAATAGTTAAACAACAGGCGGGAAACCAGTTTTGCAATGCGCCAAAGCGTATAGTTTGAATCGCCAATCTCTCGAGCTCGATGATCTGTTACCACATTAGCCATTTTGGAGGCATGCATCAACAGCAGGCCGGGAATGTAAGGATAGTTGGTTCGGTATTGGAGCATCCGGTTGGCCGTTTCACGGGTGAAAATCCGAAAATTGGTCAGTTTGAGATCCTTCGGTTTTCCAAAGATCTCGGCATTCAAATACCAAATCACCCTGGTTCCCATTTTTCTAAGACCACCATGCATTTTTTGTTTGAACTCCGCAAAAACCAAATCGTAACCCTCGTTTATTTTGTCGATCAACTTGATGATTTCTTCAGGCGGATTTTGCATGTCATCATCCATGGTGATGATAAAATCACCTTTGGATTCGGCAATACCACAATAAACAGCAGTATGTTGACCGTAGTTTCGGAGAAAATTGATGGCCTTTACCTCCTTGTGAACTTTAGCTAATTCGCTGATCACTTCCCATGAATGGTCGGGGCTTCCATCATTAACTAAAACCACTTCTGCACTTAGTTCGTGCTTACGCATAACCTCGAGGGTTTTCTCAACGGTCTTTCCGATGATTTTTTCGCTGCGATACACTGGAATGATGATGGAGTAAATCACGGAGTTAATTCAGAAAAGTTTCGACAAATCTAAATGAATAGTGTGGTGAAGCAGTGCATACAATGATTAATATTGTCCTTTATGAGCGACACAAGCATTTTTTCAAATCACCTAACATTACGTGATGGCATATACTACAGTCAGGAGCAATCAGTCATCAGTTATCCTGAAGATCAAAATGAGTTATGTATGCAGTTTGAAGAAAGCAGCTTTTGGTTTATTCATAGAAATGACTGCATCGCTGAAATGATCAAACGTTTCCCACCTTCGGGAGCCTTTCTTGATATTGGCGGTGGAAATGGGTTTGTAGCCAAGCGCATACAAGATGAAGGTTTTGAAACGATCGTATTAGAACCAGGCCCGGTAGGCGCATCGAATTCTAAAAAGCGTGGAGTTGAGCAAGTAATTTGCTCCACGTTTCAAGACGCCCATTTTCCGCCACAGAGCATTGATGCCGCGGGAATGTTTGACGTAATCGAACACATCGAGGACGATGATGCCATGTTAAGAGAAATACATGCATCCCTGAAAGAAAACGGAAGGTTGTACCTCTCAGTACCGGCATTTGATTGGCTTTGGTCGCAGGTAGATGAAGATGCGGGTCATTTCAGAAGATATACAAAAACCTCTATGAAGGACGTGCTTGAACGCGCTGGGTTTGAGTTGGAATTCAGCACCTATATTTTCAGTGTGTTACCGCTGCCCATTTTCCTCTTTCGCTCTATACCTTCTAAATTAGGAAGCAAAAAACAACACACAGAAATCGCAGAGACCAAGAAAAAGGAACACACAAAAAAAGCCGGAATACTCGATAAAATTTGGCGATGGGAGCTCAATGAATTGAAAAAAGGAAGCCGGATTGGATTTGGTGGGACGTTGTTGATTGTTGCAAGGAAAAATGGAGAAAAATGAAGTCTTTTAAAAAGCACGTTTTGATTGCCTTAATAATCAAAACCATTTTTTTTATTTTTTTCACATTACAATTTCACTCAAATTATGATGAAGCTCGAATTTCAGGGTTGTTCTTTATTATTGAAGGTGAGACAGAAACCTACTACGAACCCATTGAAAATTTAGTGAATGGGCTTGGCTACAGCGCTAATTTTTACAACCCAAGTAATGGTGCTTTTGAGTTACAACCATCAAGCAGACGAATGCCTGGAATATTGCCTCTTTACGCGCCATTATACTCCCTATTTGAACAAGTGGTTGCAAGAGATTTGATGATAATTATTCAATTATTGTTATCGATTATTGCTGTAGCCTTACTTTACGAAATTGCCCACTTAATAACAAAGAATGAGTTAACAGCACAGTTAGCTTTTTGGGTTTATTTGATAAGTCCGTTTACAGGTATTTATGACCACTTTGGGTTAGCAGAAAGTTTAACAACCAGTTTCTCAATTTTTGGGGTCTTTTTTTATCTCAAATCGAAGCATCTTATTAACCATAAAAGAGGTCAAGTATTTTACATTCTTTCATCAGGAATATTCCTAATATGGGCCATTACATTAAGGTCAGCAGTTGCATTGCTGCTTGCTCTAGTTTTATGCGACCTTGTCTTCACCTATTTAAAGTTCAATAAAAATTTAAGTCTACTTCGAGTCCCATTAATCCTAATTCCAACATTTCTTGTGCTAAGCATTTGGGTTGGAAGAAACTATGTAGTAAAAAACGAATTCACTCCGTTAGGAGATTCAGTTTTCAAGTCAATGCCTCATATTTATACCCAAGCAGAAAAAAGTTTAAGACCATTAATCAACCACTGGGGAGGTCAACGCAAAAAATTTTACCCAAATTCGATGGGTGCTTTTTTCTATGACAATACGCAAAGCACTTCAATGTTTCCCGACTATATTTTCAACAACTCGTTCACAAAAGACAGTCTAATTCAATTAAAGTCATATTTTCTAAAGGCTCATAAGGAAATGACTAATGAAAATATATTTAGAAACAAAGCGAAAAAAGTCCAGCAACAGTTTCGAAAAGATCACCCGGTTAAATATCACTTTATTGCACCAATAAAGAGCCTTTTTAGACTGTATTTTATTAGCTCTGATTACAGATTACCATTTCCCTCATTTTCCGAAATGTCCTTGCTTCAAAAACTAATTAAAATCAGTAATATATTACTTTTTAATGCTATTGCTGTGTTTGCATTGATGGGGTTAGTTTTATCTTTAACAAAAGTAAACCCTAACATTTCACTTATACTCTATCCTTTTATGTATTCAATTATACTTGGTTGTATTCTATACAATACTGAGGTAAGATACCAAGCAATCGTATTTCCTTTTTTAGTTATACCTGCATCAATTGCTTTTACTAAACTCATAGAAATCGTTTCAAAAAAAGCCAATTTAGAATCATAATCCAAGGTCAATGTTTCATATTTTCAGTTATTTCGAAACTTTCAATGATTGTAATCTGGCAAAAATGGTTTATGAAAAAACAGCTTCCTTTGTTGCACAATGAGTTCGATCAAGGTTTTTCTAAAGGATCAGTACTTTGCTCTATTAAATATCTTTGATGGTGATGATTTATTCTATCAATTAGGGAAGCCGTTAATTTTAAATTATCATCATATCATACCAGATAGTCGTGTTGAAAACAATTTGCTCTTCGGTTATGCACACAGCACCACTTCATTTGAATCTCAAATAAAGTGGTTAGCACAACACTTTCGAAAATCACAAGATTTTGATACGCAAAATTCATTTGTAATCACTTTTGATGATTGCAGTCAACATACCTTTGAATTGGCATTACCAGTATTGGAAAAGTACGGGATGAAAGCATACTTTTTTATGGTTGAAAATACGATCGGAACGACAATCTGGATTGATCGTTATTTTTTTTGGTTGAGTTATGCACCTACCGCAAAGTATCACCTATTCGATAAAGAATACACACTTGATAATCATAAATCTCGGATTGCTGCCCATCACAAGCTATGGAGTTTATATGAATCCAACATTGAGTATTCGGAAATCCTCGATGAGATGGAAAAGGCTTATCCATTTAGCAATCTCGAAACGGATTCAAACAGGTTGGAAAAACGCTTGAACACATTATCAATTGAACAGTGTAACAGCCTTAAAGAGCAAGGACATTTCATTGGTTTCCACAGTCGCAACCATGAGCAATTATCCAAACTAACAAAAAACAAGCTCAAGCTTGAATGTGAGCCGCAGGAAAAGAGCTTGTACAACTCGAACACCTTTGCCATCCCTTTTGGAGGTTCGAATGACTATGATCAAAGCGTGCTGCAAGAAATAAAAAAAGGGGGGTTCGACTCCATTTTGCTCAATCATCCAATCAGAGCAAAGGATAATGTATTCGGAAGGCTAAATTTGCCGGACACCTCAAATCCGCTTGCTATTCAATACTACGTGAAACGCTACTTAAAATCCATTGCATGAACCTGCGGTATCGCATATCTCAACTCAAGAACAGCCTTTTTCCACCACGAAAAAAGCACTATCGATGGGTATTCATCTATGGCGTTCCACGCTCAGGCACTACCTATTTTTATCAGGAGTTGATGCAGCTGGCTCGGCTGGGTGTATCGGATTTTGACCTGGGAAAGTTTGTTCCGGTGATCCACCACATCGAGCAAAGTGGATACATTCCTTTGGATACAGAAGCATTGAAACAGCATTTGCGCGAGC
>JBBDRU010000151.1:0-1114 GCA_040905305.1 Salibacteraceae bacterium
TGTTTGTTGACATTGAAAGAGATTCATTCAACATGAACCCGGACCTTTTGGAAATGGCAATTACTGAAAACACAAAGGCTATTATGCCGGTGAGTTTATTTGGACAGATGCCAAATTTGGATGCCATTCAAGCCATCGCCGATAAATATGATATACCGGTCATTGAAGACGCAGCACAAAGTTTTGGAGCTACCCGAAATGGTCTCAAAAGCTGCGGAGCCACACTAATTGGCAGCACTTCGTTCTTTCCGGCAAAACCGCTGGGTTGTTATGGAGACGGTGGTGCTCTATTCACCAATGATGATGATCTGGCAGCTGCAATGAAAGCCATTCGTACTCATGGCGGTATCAGGCGACATCATCACACACTCGTTGGTACAAATGGCCGGTTTGATACCCTACAAGCCGCCGTAATTCTTGGAAAATTGCCCCATTTTGAGAGCGAAATAGATGCAAGGGCAACAGCCGGTAACCGTTTTAACGATTTACTCAAAGCGGTTTGCAGAGTTCCTGTAACTGTTGAAGGTAACACTCATGTCTATGCACAATATACTCTGAGAGTTGATTCTGAAAAAAGAGACAATGTTGTTGAAGATTTGAAAAAAGAGGGAATCCCGGTTGCTGTCTATTACCCGACCTGTTTTCACGAACAACCTGTTTTTAATTATCTCGGATATCATTGGGGAGATTTTCCGGAATCTGAAAAAGCATCCCGTGAAGTGTTTAGTCTGCCAATGCACCCATTTTTGACTGAAGAAGAGCAACATTTGATTGCAGACAGGCTTACCTTTGTACTAGAAAAGAATAGCTGATTAAATTCCAAAAACATTGTCTGCATTCTTTGACTGAAAATGTAAAGCAATTGATTACATACAGACTTATTCATGCACTTGTTGAAAATCACTTTTTTAACCATAACCTATATCTCTCGAGTTTTTGACTGAAGAAGAAACGTACAATCAGGAAAATTGGGACCTGATCATTACCCCGCAAAAGAGCTGGTTCGACCTGCAGCTGCGGCAAATCTGGCGCTATCGCGATCTGCTGATGCTCTTTGTGCGCCGCGATGTGGTGGCGTTCTACAAGCAGACCATCCTCGGCCCGCTCTGGTACT
>JBBDRU010000152.1:0-1113 GCA_040905305.1 Salibacteraceae bacterium
CATTTGAAACGGTTGAGATCATAGAAATTCCAAACAGTGCGGGTAACCACTCTTCTCCGTACCTCACGATGAACACTGAATACGTGGTTGCAGGAACGCGCTTTTCAGTACCGGTGCCACAAGAAGACATATCTATTGAAACATATAAAGAAAACTTCCACGGTACGCTTTCATTCATCAGCGTAGAGCAAGAAACCGGAGACATGAATCTTGCTTTTCAAGTGATTATGCCCGGTTATGATTACGACCTGGCGAGCAGTGGAAAAGGCCCTTCACACGGATGGACATTCTTCACCACCTATAACACAGAGAAAGGAGCAACGATGAAGGAAGCTACAGCTTCACAAAACGACAAAGACTTCATTGCCGCTGTAAACTGGAAAAAGGCCGAAGAATATATAGCTCAAGGCAATTACACCGAGTGGGACAGTGAATACTACAACAACGAAATGGACCATCACACGCTGACCGCAAAATCTACTGTAAACCGAAAGGTAAAAGTTTTAAATCCAAAAGATTGTCCGGGTTTGGTGTTTTTTCTTCCAACGCCTAAATCGCCTCACGGTGTAGATGTGACTCCCGATGGCAATTACATCGTAGGATCGGGTAAACTCAATGCCGATCTCACGGTGCACTCATTTGAAAAGATGATAGCGGCCATTGAAGCAAAGGATTACGAAACAGTAGTTGACGAAATTCCGGTGTTGAAATATGAAAATATCGTGGCCGGGGTGGTTAAGTCAGGCGGTTTAGGCCCGTTACACACCGAGTTTGACGACAAGGGCAATGCCTACACATCATTTTTCATTTCGTCTGAAGTGGTGAAATGGAACCTCAGCACGTATGAAGTAGTAGATCGCATCCCCTCTTATTATTCCATTGGCCACTTAATGATTCCAGGTGGAGGATCTGCACACCCGTGGGGAAAATACCTTGTATCGCTTAATAAAATCACCAAAGATCGATACTTGCCTACCGGACCCGAACTAGCACATTCAGCGCAACTCTATGACATATCAGGCGAAAAAATGAAGCTCTTACTCGACTTTCCCACTGACGGTGAACCACATTACGCCCAGGCTATTCCAGCAGATTTGGTAAAACCAAACTCCA
>JBBDRU010000153.1:0-6536 GCA_040905305.1 Salibacteraceae bacterium
GCTTACTGTTTCTGTATCGGTGCACCCGTTGTCATCAGTGACCGTTACTGTGTAAGTGCCGGCTGAAAGACCAGTCGCTGTGGCTGTTGAAGCGCTGTTACTCCATGCATAACTGTAGGGTGAGGTGCCACCTGAACCACTTGCGGTAGCCGATCCGTCATTACCGCCATTGCAGCTTACGTTGCTCGAACTGATCGAGGCGGTTAATGTTGTTGGTTCGGTGATGCTTACTGTTTCTGTATCGGTGCAACCGTTGTCATCCGTGACGGTTACTGTGTAGGTGCCGGCTGACAATCCGGTTGCTGTGGATGTTGAAGTGCTGTTACTCCATGCGTAACTGTAGGGTGAGGTACCACCTGAACCACTCGCGGTAGCCGATCCGTCATTGCCGCCATTGCAGCTTACATCAACTGAAGTTGTGATGCTCGCATTTACTGCTGTTGCTGGCTCGGTAATCATCACTGATGAAGAATCCGAACACCCGTTATCATCAATTACGGTCACCGTGTAAGTGCCAGCTGCTAAACTACTCGCTGTGGAGGTCGTTGCACCGCTGCTCCATGCATAACTATATGGCGAGGCACCACCTGAACCTGTGGCTGTGGCGGATCCATCATTGCCGCTCTTGCAACTTACGTTAACCGTACTAAGGTTTATCGTTGGATTCTCTCCTACATTAATCACACGCTGTGCAGTATCTGTGCCACACGCATTGGAAATGGTGTAAGTGATAATAAAGCTTCCTGTTCCAGCAGTGGATGGACTGAAGACTGAATCATTGACACCGGTACCCGAAAAACTACCCCCAGATGGCGAAGCATAGGATGAAAGCACCAAATCATTGTCACCTTCGCATAGCTGTGGCAATGAATTGAGCGTTGCGCTTGCAATTGGATCTACAATTATGGTGGTTGTATCATAAGACGTACAACCATTTGAAGTTACAGAATAAACGATATTATGAGCTCCAACCCCTGCAATTCCCGGATAGAAAAAAGGACTACTTACCCCAGTGCCAGAAAAGCTACCTCCAAAAGGTGAGCCGTAGGGAGCCAGTGAAACAAACGACTCAGATACACAGGCGTTAGGGATACTGCCCAAAGAAACATTAGGTGAAGCGGTAACAGTAGCAACAATAGAGTCTGGGGAGACACAACCATTGCTGCTTGTGTAATAGAGGGTATGTACTCCTGCACCAGCTGCATTAGGATCAAATGAATTTCCAGAAACACCTGGCCCGGAATGTGTACCACCAGTAGGATAACCAAATGCAGAAGAGGCTAATGATATAGAAGCGTCCCCTTCACAGGCTGAAATTGTATTGGTGAAAATACCAGGGGATTGATTTACCACAATTGATTTAGTGACACTATCCGCACATCCATTCGCATCAGTATAGGTATATACTACGCTATTGGATCCTGAATTGGCAATGGATGGGTCAAATGTATCCCCTCCAATTATCGCTCCTCCAGTATAAACACCACCTGCGGGAGAACCGCCTGTTAGCTGAAAAGGATCCTCTGAGTCGCAAACTGATGATAAGTTGCTGTGTGTGACATTCGGCAATGGGTTAACAGTAACAGTAATGATATTGCTTGTATCAACACAGCCATTACTATCTACAACCACTGAATAATTCCCGGCATTAGCAGTGGTATAATCAGCATTTACTTCACCCCCTAATGATGAACCATTATAAAGCCACTGATACTCATATAAAGCATTTGTATCCGATGAAAGTGTTACGCTCTCACCCGCGCAAATAGATGCGCTGCCTGATGAAGAAATATTAGCTTGCAAGTCACCACAATTTCCTAACCTCATCAAAAAACCTTCATACGAGCTACCAGTCAATGAATTAATACCAAAATCCATGGAAGAATTGAAGTTTCCAACTGCCCACATATGATCTTCATCTAGAGTAGCAGAACCACGACCCAGTTCAAAGTTGTTGGGTGCAGCTTCCGGTGTCCAAATAAAACTCAACGAATCGTTTTCATAATTATAACGTAAAACATACGGATCAACCCCGCCACTTGTATTTACAGTTGTACTACCAAAGCTGAGTGCATTATTGAATGAGGAAGTCAGTAACCAATTTCCATCTATATCCACAGAAATTCCCGAAGTGTAAAGGTAAACGGAACCTGTACTAATTACGACCCCATCAGAAACCAAGCCAGCGGTATTGTATTCAACCACCCAGTCATTATATGTGGAACTGGAAAGACTCAAAGAACCAAAAAGCATACTGCCATAACCACGACCAGCAAGAATAATTTTTTGATCGTTGTCAATGGTAATGTCTGTTCCGAAATCTACAGAGGTTCCTCCTCCTTTTTTCAACCAAATCGGATTACCACTGGAACCATTGAGTTTTAATAAAAACGCGTCATAAGACCCACTTGATGTTAACGAAAATGAACCAGCTTGCATACTGGTCAAAAAATTTGCCGTAACATATACGTTATCTGACGTGTCAACCGCGATCCCACCATGTGGTTTATAGAAGGCAGAGGTCAAAAGGTATGCATCGGTCGTATTTAATTGTCGAGTCCAGATTAGGCTTCCAGAAGAATCATACTTCGTAACCAAATAATTTTCAGTGGAGACCCCACCAGTCGTAAATTCAAGGGTGTCAACACTTAGTGTATCCACAAACCCTGTTAACGTAAAAACATTTCCACTCAAATCAGTTGCAACATCAATGATGTTGACGTTGGAGGTTCCATCTTGCTGGACGGCCCAAATTTCATTTCCCGAATCATCATATTTAACAAGATATCCCGCTCGACCAGTAGAGCCGTTTGCTGCTGTTAGTGAAAGGTTTCCGAAAGATGCTGAGCCGATGAAAAATCCAACCACATAAATATCATCAAAAGGACTTACAGTAACTGAATTACCAGCGTCCCAAGAAGTTCCGCCACCACGATTTGCCCAAATAGGATTACCATCTATATCATATTTCACCAGAAACATATCATAAGAAAACCCTGTGACGCTCAAAGATCCAAATGAAGCGTTACCAAAAGTTATTCCAACAACCACTGCGCTGCTGTCACTTGTCAGAGCTATATCATTCGACATTTGTACACTTCCTCCAGATTGAGTTTGAACATCAACATCTACTTGAGCTAAACTACTGTGGATCAGAATAAATGAACTAAAAAAACAGAGAAAATAATTCTTAGACATAATTGAGCAAATTAATCTTATTAGCGTCACGGGGTGTTTAAAGATAAACCCAGCAATTATATCTACGAAAGTAATGTGTTAATCGTTGGAAATAAAAAAAGACCTTCTCGAGTCTTTTTGATTTTCAGACTATCATTTAATCTACATTTTTATGAAGAAAGCTGTTATTCTCTCTGAGTTTTGTGCGTTTTTCACCGTCTTCATCCTCTTCTTCACCCAGCGTAAATTTGCTCATTGATGATTCTGAGGAATGCGGCACATCATCTAAATTGATCTGCTTTCGTTTGAATGCCGGCTCGTTTTCAAGGTCGCTCATGCCAGAAGGGGTACGCAACCGCATACTCAATTCCCGAAGTCGTGAAAGACGCGCATTAGCTCGTTCGGCTTGTTCCTCTCGCGATGGTTTATCACCAGAGCCATCGGTTTCTTTTTTATTTGATTCAGGTGTAGTTGTCTTAAACTGGGTTTTTTCTTGTGTAATCGGTTTTTTTTCTTCGCTGCTTTCGCGCTTAAAAGGCTCCCAATCCTTTCGGTCTTCTGATGACTCCTTCTTTGATTCAGAAGCAGATCCTTTCAAAAATGGTTCTGAATCTTTTTTTGATTCTGGGTCATCTTTTTCCGATGAAGATACATCAAACTCAAACACACGTTGGGAACGTTTCTCTTCCGCATCAGATTCCTCACTTTCCTTTGCATCCGCATCATCTGTCAAGGTGTAACGTGTCTCATCCTCCTCCATTTCTTGAGTTGGGGTTGACGCTTCTTCCTCCATTGGACGCTTTAGAAACGGTTCATCTTCGGTTGTGTCAGCATCAGAGAAGTTTGCTTCCTTGTTTGTCTTTGTCTCTGGTTCGTCTTCCAAATTCAGCTTTCGTGCTTCTGGTTTTTTATCGAGGTTCACTCCGGTGTTCGGGTTCTGGTTGAAGCCCGTTGCAATAATGGTAACCGACAACTGATCACCAAGAGCTTCATCCATACCATAACCCCAAATAACATCAGCACTTGACCCTGCCTCATCCTGAATGTAATCAGTAATGTCGCTGATTTCGTCCATGAGCACTTCTTGATTGCCGAAGGTGATATTCAACAATACATAGCGAGCGCCTTGTATATTGTTATCATTAAGCAATGGAGAAGAGAGGGCTTTTTCCACCGCTTTAATGGCTCGGTCTTCACCCTCAGAAGCAGCAGATCCCATGATAGCGACTCCGGAATCATTCATAACCGTGCGTACGTCTTCAAAATCAACGTTGATGTAACCCGTTCTGGTTATGATTTCAGCGATGCCTCTTGCGGCTGTGGTCAACACATCATCTGCCATGGCAAATGCCTGAGCGATGGGAAGATTACCACACATTTCGCGCAACTTTTCATTATTGATGATAAGCAGGGTATCTACGTTTTGTCTGATTTCTTCGATACCTGCTTCAGCTTGCTGCCTACGTTTCTTACCTTCAAAGAAAAACGGCATGGTCACAATGCCAACAGTCAATACACCCATTTCGCGGGCTGTTTTAGCAATGACTGGGGCTGCTCCGGTACCTGTTCCACCGCCCATTCCGGCAGTGATGAAAATCATTTTTGTGTTTTTGTTGACGATATCTTTTAGATCATCAATATTTTCGATGGCAGCATTTTTACCTACATCGGGCAAGGATCCAGCCCCTCGTCCTTCCGTGAGAGTAGCTCCAAGTTGAACCTTTAACGGCACCGGACTTACATCAAGCGCCTGCTGATCGGTATTGCATACAATAAAGTCAACACCGGTAATTCCTTGACGATACATGTGGTTTACGGCATTACTACCACCACCACCTACACCAAGTACCTTGATGATGCTGGAGTTTTCTTTTGGCAAATCAAATTTCATATCATTAATCTTTTTCAGTGAATGTTAGTTGATGGTTTTAGGCTATATCATCTTCTTCAAACCAATCTTTACCCTTACTGAGCAATTTTTCAAAGAGGCCTGCCCCTTTCTTTTTAGGTTTTCTGGATGATACAGTAGATTCTTTTCTATTGCTTCTTTCGGCATATTCAAAGCCTTTTAATACAAGTCCTACACCAGTTGAATACATGGGACTTGCAACTTTATCATTGCCCGAAGCCAAATGTTCTGTTGGATAACCGATTCTTGTATCCATCCCAGTTAGAAATTCAAACAACTGAGAAAGGTGCTTCAATTGAGCACCACCGCCAGTAATAACAATTCCTGCAATTATCTGGCGTTCAAACCCGCTGTTTCGAATTTCAAAAAGAACTTGTTCAATGATCTCCTCCATGCGAGCCTGAATGATATGTGCTAAATTCTTCACACTTATCTCTTTTGGTTCGCGACCATTCAAGCCAGGTATAACAACAATGTCGTTGGCCTGATTTTCGCTGGCCAGTGCCGACCCAAATTTAACCTTGAGCAACTCGGCCTGCTTGCGAATGATGGTGCAGCCTTCTTTGATGTCTTCAGTGATGATGTTACCTCCAAATGGAATGACTGCTGTATGTCGAATTATACCATCCTGAAATATTGCTACATCAGTGGTTCCACCTCCTATATCTACTAAAACCACACCAGCTTCCTTTTCTTCTTCGCTCAGCACCGCTTCTGCTGATGCAAGTGGTTCAAGGGTTAAATCGGCTACTTCAAGCTCGGCCTTTTGAACACATTTGAAAATGTTTTGAATGGCGGTCACCAGACCTGTAATGATATGGAAATTAGCTTCTAATCTAATACCACTCATTCCAATGGGGTCTTTAATACCCGACTCATTATCAACAATATAATCTTGCGGAAGCACGTGAATGATAGACTCACCTGGTGGAAGCACCAATTTGTGCATATCTTGAATCAATGCGTCCACATCTTTTAATGAAATTTCGTCATCAAGGTTATCGAGCGTAATAACTCCACGATGCTGCAAACTCTTTATGTGTTGACCAGCGATGCCAACATTCACTACTTTAATTTCAGCTCCGGAGTTTAACTCTGCTTTTTCAATTGCCTTTTTAATGGCTTCGACAGCAGGAGTGATATGAGACACCACACCTCTTCTCACGCCAACCGACTCAGCCTTTCCCATTCCAAGAAGCTCGAGTTTTCCGTACTCATTTTTCTTCCCTACCAGGCAAGCGATTTTTGTGGTACCAATGTCAAGGCCGACAATGATTTGTTCGTTACTCTCCATACTTTAACTTTTAGTGCAAACCACTTGATTTGCATACTTGAGATTTATGATTTTATATTCATTCCAACCTGTCTTACTAAGTCCTTCCGCGTAAAACAGTTTCAGTTTATTCAATTTTTCCTCTAAATCATCGGCTTTACCGATTTGTATTTGATG
>JBBDRU010000154.1:0-1109 GCA_040905305.1 Salibacteraceae bacterium
CACCAGTGGAAACCACCAATTGATACAGCAATAGCAAAACAATTATATGACCGATCAACCTGCTGCTCAAGGCTATAGTTTATTTAGCTTAAAAATGTTCAACACCTCATTTCTGCCGCCTTGCCGCCTCAGCGCCTTCTCCATCTCTTTGGTGTCCTGGTCGCGCAGGTCAAGCATTTTGTTCAATAAATGATCCATGTTTTCCCGCTTTTCAACCATGTTCTTACAACTCAAATTCACTGCTTGTTCTTCAAGAAAATAGGGCAACAAAACAGACTCAAAAGCACTGTAAACCCGCTCTTTAACCCGCTCATCCATATCGGTGAATGTGTATGGGTTCCATGTGGTTCGGATGTACATTTCATCAATTCGTTTCAGCTTTTGAGGATATTTTGCCTGTGCATCATACAGGGCGATCAACTCTGAAAAACACGTTTTGATGTCGGGAAGCGTATCTCGCTTTTCATCCAAACTCAATCGAGAATATGCAGAAACCTTCTCGTTTACCAAACCCCTCACAGCCGATGAAATGGCACGGTGATAATCATTTTGGTTCTTCATCAGCGGCTGCTCTTTTGAATAAAGCGCCAGGATGGAATCTTTTCGGGCTATCAGCTCGCTTTCCTCTGAGGCTAGCATGTTTTGTTTCTTATAGCGATCCAAAATGCCTTGAAGCTCATTTTCTACCTCAATCATATCATCATAGATCGCCTGCAACTCATTAGCGATCTTTTTGGGTGATGATAATTCGTTTGCCGTTGGTTTCGGAAACCTGTGAGCAGCTCTTTTTAATTTTCCTTCCAGCTCATACTCCACTTCGTTTGGAAAGGAAAATTCCATCTCCTGCTTCTCAAAATATGCCTCACGGTTAATGAGCTTCATCGCGGGATTCATATATGCCTTTATCGTTGGCCTCAAAGTATCTATGCGGTCACCATAAATGCTCAGTACTGCTGCCTGTTTTGCTAAAACTTCGTTTTTTCCGATGTTAAGCGCAACCTGCGGATCATCATGAAAGTTGCTGATGATGGCGTCCATGCTCTCAAGCCAATCTCCAAACGAGGCGATGCTCTTCTCCTCATCTTCGGAATAAGGAAAACATTTGGCCT
>JBBDRU010000155.1:0-6530 GCA_040905305.1 Salibacteraceae bacterium
TACGTCCCTTTTCTCTTTTTATTTTTTCTTTTTCGTCACCCGATTAGAAGCACTAAAGTGTCTTGGGGGCTATTGTAGCTAACTCCCAATAACAGTAACTCTTCCATATTTAACCGGATTATTCATGTTATTCGGTATGTTTTTTTATTTACCCGACCAAAATAGTCAAAGCCTTCAAAATGCTCTTGTTTCATAGGTGCGTTTAAGTTTTCCAAAAGTGAAGAACCAAAGCTGCCATGTCAAAAAAAACTTTCTGAATTGCCCAATTTTCTTTCTGAATTGGGAGGTTTTGGCTGCGAATGCCTTTTCGAAGGACAATAATTATCCTTGCAAAACGATGTATAATGGTCGAAAATGTGATGGTAAGGTGCGCCATCAAAACTTCTCATCAAACAGGGGTGCACACAAACCCCGGATTAGGAAACGAATGTTTGAGATTGACTACTTCTCCTTTTTTGTAGCCAATTGTTCCTGAAGGGCAAAAAGTTCATCCCGATATTGAGCGGCTTGCATGAAATCGAGTTCTTTGGCTGATTTCTCCATGTTTCTCCGGGTTTCATTGATGGCTTTTTCCAATTGACCTTTACTCATGTATGCCACTACAGGGTCGGCAGCGATGTTTTTGTCGTGCTGCATTTCTTCGGTGCTTTCATAACTTCTGCCACGAACCGATGACTGCGATTGGATCATCATATCAAAGCTTTTCTTAATCGCATAGGGCGTGATGCCGTGTTCTTCATTGTATGCGAGTTGTTTGGCACGCCTTCTATTGGTTTCATCCATCGTTCGCCTCATGCTGTCTGTGACTTTATCTGCATACAAAATGGCCATGCCGTTTATGTGGCGCGCAGCCCGGCCAATGGTTTGGGTTAACGATCGAGCGCTTCTCAAAAAACCTTCTTTGTCTGCATCAATAATGGCAACGAGCGATACTTCCGGTAAGTCCAGTCCCTCACGAAGCAGGTTAATGCCCACCAAAACATCGATTGTTCCCATGCGTAACTCACGTAAAATTTCAACCCGTTCCATCGTATCAATATCAGAGTGCAAATAGCGTGTTTTGATGTCGAGGTCAATCAGGTATTTTGCCAATTCTTCAGCCATGCGTTTGGTCAATGTAGTAACCAACACCCGTTCTTGCTTTTCGATGCGGATGCGAATTTCTTCAAGCAGATCATCGATCTGGTTGCCAGAAGGGCGTACCTCAATTTTCGGATCGAGCAATCCGGTAGGTCTGATGACTTGTTCGGCTACAATTCCTTCAGACATACGCAACTCATAATCGGCAGGAGTAGCGCTCACATAGATCACCTGATTTTGAAGCCCCTGAAACTCTTCAAACTTCAAGGGTCGATTGTCCATGGCTGCGGGCAAACGAAAACCATAGCTCACCAGGTTTTCTTTTCGGGATCGATCACCACCATACATCGCACCGATTTGTGGAACGGTCACATGGCTTTCATCGATGATCATCAGGTAATCATCCGGAAAATAATCAAGCAAGCAGAACGGACGTGAGCCGGGAAGTCTGCCGTCAAAATAACGCGAGTAGTTTTCAATACCGGAGCAATATCCCAACTCACGCATCATCTCCAGGTCATAGTTTACACGATCTTCCAGTCGCTTGGCTTCCAGGGGTTGACCACCATCCACAAACTGTTGCAGTCGTTCGGTTAGATCGTCCTGAATTTGAATCATCGAACTGCGCATGCGTTCTTTGGTGGTTACAAAAATGTTTGCAGGGAAAATGCGCACTTCTTCTAACTCTTCAATAATGGTGTTGTTGACAGGGTCGATCGATTCGATTAATTCCACTTCGTCTCCAAAAAAGTGAAATCGAAAAGCGTTATCTGCATAGGCGAGGTAAACGTCAATGGTATCACCTTTTACCCTAAAATTTCCACGTGCAAAATCTCCGGTGGTTCTGGAATAAAGCGATTCAACCAAGCGATGAAGAAATTTGTTGCGTCCGAAGTTTTCATCAACGCGCACCTGAATTATGTTTTCGTTGAAGTCACTTGGGTTTCCCATGCCATAAATGCACGAAACAGAGCTTACAACAATCACATCTCTTCGTCCGCTGAGTAGGGCAGAAGTGGTACTCAGTCTGAGCTTTTCGATTTCTTCATTGATGCTGAGGTCTTTCTCAATGTATAGGTCAGAAGTTGGGAGGTAAGCCTCAGGTTGGTAATAATCGTAGTAACTAACAAAATATTCCACACGATTCTCGGGAAAGAATTGCTTAAACTCACCATAAAGCTGTGCGGCCAGGGTTTTATTATGGCTCAAAATAAGCGTTGGCTTTTGGGTTTGTTGAATAATGTTGGCCATGGAGAAAGTTTTTCCCGAACCGGTAACCCCCAGCAAGGTCTGATGATCTACACCCGACTCAATGCCTTCTACCAATTGCTTTATGGCCGCAGGTTGATCTCCCGTTGGCTCAAATCCAGACTTTAATTTAAACTCCAAAATGTTATGTTAAGAATTGTGCAATCCACAAACTTACATCGATGAACATTGCAACGCAACGTATGTTTGAAAATCACAACATTTGTATCATGCTTTTAAAACGACTTTTATCTTACCTCAATCCCGCAACCTTATTTAAAAAAGGTGATAGCAATATAAACTTAAGAATGATGCATGGCATCAACCGTATTTCGATTTTTCTGTTCATAATATGCATCATCGTAATGATCGTGCGCTATATGAGTCGCTAGGGGGTTAAACCTTCTGTAGCGCTTGTTCTATGTCTGCGATAAGGTCATCGGGGTTCTCAACCCCAACAGATAGTCTAATCAGGCTATCTGTAATGCCATACAACGCTTTGTCTTCTTCTGTCACATCAGAATGAGTCATTGTTGAAGGATGTTCAACCAGGCTTTCTGTGCTTCCTAAACTCACCGCCAAATGCATCAACTCGAGCGCGTTTAAAAATCGAAATGCTTCCTTTTCCCCACCGTCTATTTCAAATGATATCATCGCTCCCGCAGAGGAGAGTTGTTTTTTAAATGTGCGGTAATTTTCAGGGTCGTCTTTTTCATTTAAGAACCCGAGGTAATATACCTTTTTCACCTTGGGATGAGCCTGTAGGTATTCTGCAACTTTTCGAGCGTTTTCGGCTTGTTCGGTCATGCGAACTTTCAATGTTTCAAGGCTGCGCATCAATAACCAACCGGTCCATGGGCCAGCCATATTTCCCAGAAAAGTGCGAAGTGTTTTCACACGAGTGATCACTTCGTTGTTTCCTAACACTGCACCTGCGATCACATCACTGTGACCACCGATATATTTGGTTGCGGAATATACAACAAGGTCTGCACCATGTTTTAATGGGTGTTGCCAAAGCGGCCCCATATACGTATTGTCAACGGCCAAATAAACCTTTTCATCTCCTTTTGAATAGCGATCTGCTACCTTGCGGCATGCTTCAATATCCACCAAAGCATTGGTGGGGTTGGCGGGAGTTTCTATGTAAATCATTTTCACCTTGTCGGCAATACCGTTGCTCTCGATAACATTAATAATGTTTTTCTCGGACTCATAAGCCTGAAAAGGGATGGCTTTTATACCAAACCGGCTTAATACGGCTTTCATAAAATGGTAGGTTCCGCCATAGGTTGGATTGCTGTAAATAACATAATCACCGGGGTTTAGAAACTCAAGCAGAATAGTTGAAATGGCTGACATACCGCTTTCAAACACGGCACAAGCTTCTGCTTCATCCCATAAGGTAAGACGGTTTTCCAATATTTCCAGATCGGGATTGTTCAACCGGCTATAAATCAGTCCCATTTCCTCCGTTGGTCCTTTTTCACGCAGGCCATAGGCAAGTTCAAAAAAGGCTTTACCCTCTTCCGCACTTTTAAAAACAAAGGTGGATGTTTGGAAAATCGGGCATTTTATTGCGCCCTCTGATAGCTCGGGCTTGTAGCCATAAGACATCATTAAACTTTCAGGCTGCATCTTTCTCTTTTTACTGTCGCTCATAAATCATTGATCTGTTTTACAAAAGGAAGAATTTAAAGAGACTCTGAGGCTATTCCGGTCAATTAATTTCATGTTATTCGTTAAGGAAATGGTCAGATGCTTAGGATGAACCTATTGACATAAAGGAAAATGGTTCTATTTCAATATTATCCTTCACTTTTGAACAACGTCTTTCTAATAGCAATGAGGAAAAAGGAAATTTTGATTTTGGTACTCTTAATTGTGCCGTGCACACTGCTAGCTCAGGTGTTTGATGAAGAGCGCTCTGTGAGCTCCAACTCAAAAGATCCTGAGGATTTCGAAGCAACGAATGATGCATTTGTCGGTTTTTCGGCAGGTGTTTCATTACCGCTTGGTCAATTTAAAAGTGCTGATTATCAAAATTACTATTCGGGTTATGCAGAAGATGGCTATTACCTTAACTTTATCAATGGTCATCAGAAGTTGACCAAGCACTTTGGCATCGGCATCAACTGGTATCGAAGTGCATTCGGGTTTGATGAACGGTCATTCATCGAGCTCTATGAAGAAGTGTTTACTGATTTAGATTTTAATTCTTCGGCAGAAGATCCGTGGATTTTGCATAGCGGAACCGTCAGTTTAGTTACCAACATACCTCATCGAATCATTGATGTAGATTTTCGATTGGCCATTGGAGTTGGCAGAGCAATAAGGCCACGCATAGATGTTGAAGGCTATGAACCCTCAACCGGTTTTATTTCTTTTTTATGGACGCAGGAACAAAGCATGGCCACTGATTTGATATTGGGATTTGGAATGAACGGACGCCTCCATGTGACTGATATAGTTGATGTGTTGGTGCAATGGGATTACCAACGCATGAAATCTACGTTTGACATCAATAATGTTTATGCTGGAAGGTTCATTGAACCGGAAGAACTCGATCAGCAATTTGAAATATTGAATTTTGGTCTTGGACTAGGCGTGAGGATTGAGTAAAAACCGGAGTTCGATCAATCTTCGCCTACTTCTTTTTATAATACCATTCCAGCTCCCTTTTAAGGAATTGAGCTGTGTGGCTTTTGGTGATTTTAGCCACTTCTTCCGGAGTTCCTTGAGCGATCAATTGTCCACCGTTTTTTCCACCTTCCAGCCCGATATCAATGATGTGGTCGGCAACCTTGATCATGTCTAAATTGTGCTCAATCACCAAAACCGTATTGCCTTGGTTCACCAAAGTGTTCAGCACTGCAAGCAGCATGCGGATGTCTTCAAAATGCAAGCCTGTAGTGGGTTCATCCAGAATATAAAACGTTTTACCCGTGCTTCTTTTCGAAAGCTCTGTAGCTAGTTTCACCCGCTGAGCTTCGCCTCCGGAAAGGGTAGTGGAGCTTTGGCCCAAGCGCACATAACCCAGACCAACTTCCTGCAGGGTTTGAATGCGTTGATAGATGGAAGGAATGTGCTCAAAAAAGCTCACGGCCTGGTTGATGGTCATATCCAAAACATCGCTGATGGACTTGCCCTTGTAGCGAATATCAAGGGTTTCTCTGTTGTACCTTTTTCCTCCGCAGGTCTCACATTGAACATAAACATCCGGAAGAAAATTCATCTCAATGGTTTTTAGTCCTGCACCCTGACAGGTTTCGCAGCGTCCACCTTTTACATTAAATGAAAACCGCCCGGGTTTATACCCCCGGATTTTTGCTTCGGGCAAATCGGTGAAAAGCTGACGGATATCGGTGAAAACATTTGTATAAGTAGCAGGGTTCGATCGTGGAGTACGGCCTATGGGTGATTGGTCGATTTCTATCACCTTGTCGATGTTCTCGAGTCCTTTTATGGATTTATAGGACAAGGGAACTTTGGTTGATGTAGTCAGTTTGCTGGTGAGAATAGGAAAGAGGGTGCCGTTAATTAAACTGGATTTCCCGCTCCCTGAAACACCGGTAACGCAAATGAATTTACCTAATGGAAAACTAACATCTATGTTTTTGAGGTTGTGTCCTTTAGCTCCTGTCAGTTTAAGTGTTTTTCCCGTTCCTTTTCTGCGCTCTTTTGGGATGCTGATTTCTTCTTCACCGATAAGGAATTTAGAAGTCATAGAGCCTGATTTCAATAATTCCTCAGGCGTTCCTTGAGCTACGATTTCACCACCGTGAATGCCTGCTTTCGGGCCAATGTCTATGACGTGGTCTGAGGCCAGCATCATGTCTTTATCGTGCTCCACAACGATCACGCTGTTGCCGATGTCTCGCAACTCTTTTAATGCTTTTATCAAACGGGCATTATCGCGCTGGTGAAGGCCGATGCTTGGTTCATCAAGAATATATAACACGCCTACCAACTGAGAACCGATTTGAGTAGCAAGTCTAATGCGCTGGGCTTCACCACCACTTAGCGTTCGTGCACTGCGGTTTAGCGTGAGGTATTCGATGCCAACGTCCAGCAAGAACTGAATGCGACTTCTTATTTCTTTTAAAACATCCATGGCGATGGTGTTTTGTTTTTCGCTCAGGCGCTTTTCAATGCCGTCAAACCAATTTGCGAGTTCGTTGAGCTCCATGGCTGCTAATTCA
>JBBDRU010000156.1:0-1106 GCA_040905305.1 Salibacteraceae bacterium
TGCGAGAGTTTTTAATCAAAGGCTTTGTGCTAGACGACGAACGCTTGAAGCAAGGCAAAACCCTATTCGGTAAAGATTACTTCGATGAACTACTTGAACGTATTCGGGAGATTCGGGCATCGGAACGCCGGTTCTACCAAAAAATCACGGATATTTACGCGCAGTGCAGTATCAATTACGATCCCAATTCCGAAATTACCAAAACTTTCTATAAAACGGTTCAGAATAAACTACATTGGGCTATAACCGGCCACACAGCAGCCGAACTAATCGCTCAACGTGCTGATTCAAAAAAACCAAATATGGGTCTGAATACCTGGAGAAGGGCACCAAGGGGTAAAATCCTCAAAAATGATATTTCTACAGCAAAAAACTATTTGAATGAAAAAGAATTGAAATCACTGAACCGGATTGTAACCATGTACCTGGACTATGCAGAATCACAAGCTGAACGCCTGAATGCCATGACGATGGAAAACTGGGTCGAAAAGTTGGATGGATTCTTAGAGTTTAACGACTATGAAATTTTAAAGGATGCCGGAAAAATATCTGCCAAAGTAGCCCAAAAACTAGCTGAACAAGAGTATGAAAAATTTAGACCTACACAAGATCAGGCCTTTGAATCAGATTTTGACAAACTGGTTGAAAAAACGAAAAAGAAGAAATCCGACAAATAACAGGACATCCATCAAACAGAGAAAATATGATTTCAATACATACGAAGCTTAGGTTACGTTAACAATGATTCCCCGTGATGACTACTGCAGAGTTTATGGCAAAACCAAACGAAAGAGCACTCATGAGCAAACAAGATCACAACCACCAGCACAATGATCATCATCACAACCATGATGTTCACAATCAAGATCACAGTGATCACAACCACGAGCACGGTGGCCACTCCCAGCACGAGCATCACAAACAGATGGTGGAAGATTTCAAATTCCGCTTCTGGTGGGTGCTTGCACTGACGATTCCCATTATAGCATTATCTCCGATGATCCAGGAATTTCTAAGTGTTGATTGGAGATTTACTGCCGACAAATGGTTACTCGCTGCTCTTTCTACGGTCGTATACTTTTTTGGCGGATGGCCATTCCTTACCG
>JBBDRU010000157.1:0-1102 GCA_040905305.1 Salibacteraceae bacterium
TCAATATTTCAACATACTCAAAAGAGGAATTTTTCTTCCTGGTTCAGATGAGGTTGAAAGATGACGACAAAAACTCACCACCGGTATTTATTGTGACTGTGAATCCGGAAATAGCGATTCAAAGCATTATTGACAATGAGTTTAAAGAGGTGTTAAAAGCATCGACGATAAATACTGCTGATGGTGTAGGTATCAGCTGGGCGATTAATTTTCTATACAACAAACAGATCGATCGGATTACGGGGTCGGACTCTTTTGAGGCTATTTGCAACTACTGTGCAGAACTCAATCAAAGTGTTTTTTTATATGGCGCTGCACCCGGAATTGCACAAAAGGCAGCTGAGATACTATCTGAAAGAATCGAAAATTTAAAAGTAGCAGGAGTTTATTCACCGAAAGAACGCGGAATAGAGTTTGAGAATTTACCTCCGGAAACACAAGAGTCCATGCGAAGTGCATCGGTTGTTTTTGTGGCTCTTGGAGCACCTTTCCAGGAGAAGTGGATCCACGAAAATCTTGGCAAACTTCCGAACTGCAAATTAATTATTGGGATCGGGGGGAGCTTTGATTTTATAACAGGAAATTTTAAACGGGCTCCTGTTGTATTTCGTAAAAGCGGGCTCGAATGGTTGTACCGCCTCTATTTACAACCTTCCCGCTGGAGACGCATGCTACGGCTTCCCCTGTTTGCGCTTAATGTAATGCTGTTGAAAGCAAGCACCCTCGACAAACAAAAACCTGCATGAAAAACCATTCAATGAAAAAATTGCAGACCTACACAACCGGAAAATTTTCAAACAGAACAACATGAAGGTATTAATCACCGGTGCTGCCGGATTTATAGGATATCATCTGTCACAAGGGATGATCAAGAATGGGTTTGATGTTGTAGGGATAGATAATCTGAATGATTATTACAGCGTCAATTTAAAATATGCACGACTTGAGTTGTTAGGTATTGATAAGATTGGAATGAACTCCCTGGAAATACTCAAGAGAAGTAAAAGTGTTAGTAATTTTGCGTTCTTAAAATGTGATCTAAGTGATCGTGTTGCGATAGAGAAACTATTTGAGGAGCAACAGTTTGATGTGGTAATCAACC
>JBBDRU010000158.1:0-18177 GCA_040905305.1 Salibacteraceae bacterium
TTGAACGTTGGCCGTTCTCACGGTGTCGCAAGCATCGGTAAGCCTCACACTGTAGTTAGCAGATTTTTCAGGCCGTATCCGTGTGTGAGCTGTTTTGGCTCCATTTGACCAATCGAAGAGATAATCTTCAGCTCCTTCAAAAGCTGCTGCTTTCAAAATAATTTCATCGCCATAGCATATAAGCGTATCATTTGGAACTTCTAAGTATAAGCCATTCTTGTCAGCTACAATGCCATAAACAGTCTGCTGAACGGTGTCGGCACGACAACCATCGGTTAACCAAATGGTGAACGAATCGGTTTCATAAAGAATTTGCTTATACGTATCATTTATCGTTTCAAAATTATCCCAACTGAAGGTGTAACCCCATTCATAACCTCCTACTGGATAAGCTGGGCCAAAAGTTACATACCTGTTTTGACAAGGCACGGTATCATTCTTAATGTTCCGTATTTCAAGTGGTGAGGCCACAGGAACGTTTACAATTACTTCTTCGACATAATCTACCAGACCACAAACATCATTGACCGTCACCGTGAAAGTGTCTGTGAGTAAGGGGTTTACAATTGTAGCAGAATCACTCGGACCATAGCTCCACTGATAGGTGTATGGTGGGTAACCTCCAATTGCATTGACCTTTATTGTCGCAGTATCTCCAGGACAATCAAAATATGTTTCAGGGATGTCTTTGGCGGTTAGTAAAACAGGGTCGTTATAGGTATAGAGGTTGAAGGAGTGAACCACCTGCTCTCCAGTGCAATTACGGGTAATTGTTATCGAATAATTCGTGTCAACAGTTGAGAACACATCAACAGTAGAATCAGTACTACCTGTGCTCCATTCATAGCTGATATCTCCATGCCAAAAATTGTCGTTAAAGGTGACGCCAACACCTAACGTAACGGGTGGATCTATACAACTTATGGTTTGATTGTTACCAAATTTCACGGTTGACCAAGGAACATTAAAAACACTAACATTCACGAAATCTGTTTCTGTTTGCTGGCCACATGCATCTTCTACAGTCACAACATAAGAAGAGGTGGATGGTGGCATAACATTTTGAATAGAATCAGTGGCACCATTGTCCCACTGATATGTGAAAGGAGCAAGTCCAGAGAGCACATTCACTCCAATTGCAGCAGAGTCATCGTTACAATCTAAGGTAATATCTCCAAACGCATTGATCACCAAATCGGGTTGGTCGATTAGGGTTAACTCAATAGTATCGCCTGCTTGACAGCCTAACTCTATACTATCAGTAATGGCGATAAACATGTTTTCAATACCTTCAGGGAGGTTATCATAAAACACATTAAAGATTATTGAATCTGTGGTCTCTCCAGCAGGAAAATACATCTCACAATCCCATCGGTTTGCCGTGGTATTAAAGGTGCACGGAACACCTACTGAATTCACAAAATGTGAGTAATCACCACCGGTGCCATTAAACGGCCGCATGTCAGCAGAACCCCACACTTGATATCTAACCGTATCTGATAAAAGTGCTGAGTCATTCCGTGTAAAGTATAAACTTACATCTCCGCACCCTTCATATAATGCCGTATCATTTCCGTAAGGATTGTAGGAGGGTGTAGGTTCAACAATAAGTCCGACTGTCACAAAGCTGCTTCCTTCTAGAAATACGCCAGTGTCTAAGATACCATCTTGCGCATCTGCAATTCCTAACTTCATATGAAAGGTATCACAGGCAGAAACGGGTAAAACAGCAGTCATAACATCGGTGTAACCGTTATAAGCTATACCAGAATTACCAGTGTTATAATAGATGCCATTCAACGTTGGGTGAATCGTACTTATTGTAATAGGTAATACAGGACTTGTATTTGGTACGGTTGCAACATTGATTGCATTGTTAGAAAAGGAACCATTAATACCAGGGCCAGATAGAAAAAACCCAAAAACATCGTTAAAACTTGAATTTACATAGGTGAGGTACTCTTCTGAGCCAAATACATAATCAAATTCTACAGTATCTCCCATTGGAATAAAATCAAACTCAATGATCATAGCATCTTGAGTCGAAGATGGATTGATGGTGCCCACCCCAATAAGGGGTCCAACACTTTGCGCAACGCTCAGCAAATCAGCATCTCCACCACCTTGATTGCCTCCAAGTGCAATATTGGTAGAGGCACCAAGACCTGACGCAATTGGAATATTTGAGATGCTACCTGAACACATTACTAAACCGCTGTCAAGGCCTATAGCTGCAGCACCATTATTAAAAAAACCTCGTTGAACGGCCGCGCCATATTCGGTAATATTATAACCTACCATTCCCTGACCCATCAATACGTTGTTAACCAAGTTGTTTGCAGTATTATAGGGAGCGTTGTTTGTGGTTGTGAGTTGAGCTTTGGCTTCTGCTGGGCACAACACAACTACAAGGATCTTAAAGAGAAATAATATTGATAAAGATCTATTTCGCATATATAGTGGTAATCGTTCCTCGTTTTTCAATTGATCTTCCGGCTATGGTTTCTGCCTTCAACACATAAGCGAAATTTGTAATCGCTTGGTTTTCGGGGAATTTCTGACCATCCCATTTAAAGTATTGGTCGTTTGATTCATAGGCAAGTTGCCCCCAACGGTCGAAAATTTGAATATGGAAGGATTTTAACTCGTCTTTTATGTCTATTGAAAAATAGTCGTTAATTCCGTCACCGTTAGGCGAGAATGCGTTTGTGCTACTCACACCATCCTGTAAAATTATCTCTCGGGATGTTTCAGACATACAACCTTCTGGACTCTCAACTTCTAGAGTTACTTCATTGATATCCGATTCTAAAAACTCGATTTCCGGATTACGTTCGGTTGAGAAAAGCTCGCCATCATGATACCATTTAAAGCTCGAGCCTTGCGGTTGTTCAGCAGCATAGAAAGAAACTTCTCGTTCGAAGTGAACAAGTTCAAAATTAAAATTACTTGTAGCTTCAACAAGACTCAATGTCTTCGGTGTTTTTTGCTCTTCACCGCAGGCATCGATATAACTCAGTTGAAATGTTGCATCTTTCAATGCTTGGTGAGTATAATTCGCGTGCATTTTTTCGCCATCCCAGAAATAAAATTCGTCATTGTTTTTCACGATCTCAACGGTATCGCCAAAGCAAGCAGAAAGGGGCTCAGCAGTGAGTAATTCCAGCGGCTTGTGTTTCAACGTTATTTCCGTCACCTCAAACTGAAGACCACACGCATCCGTAACTGAAAACGTGAGTTTTCTTCCATCTTCTGCCTCCACTTCAATAGCCTTGTTTGAACTCTCCCAATTGTTTGATGAGAATTTATAACCGTAGCCAACGCCACCGGAAACTTGCGATAGATCAGGATTTAATTCGATTTGTTTTCCGATACAGTTGAAAGCTACTACTTGCGGTTCACCGGTTAATATAGGATCGTGTTCTTCAAAATGAATAACAACCTTAGCTGTTGTTTCTGAGCCGCAAAAGTCTGTAATGGTCACTGTGTGTTGGACATCTTCCGTTGGATTTATGGTTGGGTCAGCCTCAGTGGATTTAAAATCCCATGCATAGGTGTATGGTTCATACCCACCGTGGGGCTCAATGCTGAGCGTAGTTTCAGAACCAGGGCAAGTTTTTTTGTCGATCACGATGGTCTTGTCATCAGCAAAGACGGGGTCATTTTCTACCCGTACTTCAATTTCTCTGGTCAATTCAATACCCAAATCAGGATGTGTAATGGTGATACTGTAAGTCTCGGTTTCTGATGGCTTTACAAATTGAGTGGAGTCGTGCACACCGTTGCTCCATTGATAATCTACTCCTGAAATCCATGGATCTAATTCGATGCCAATTCGAACAGGGTCTAAGGTGCAGTTTATAATTTGATCCTCACCGATCAAGAGAATTTTTGGGAACTCGGGGTTGTCTCCTTGAGCCAGGCTGTTGCTATTAAGCAATAGAGCGAATAGAAAAATGGATAAAAATGTTTTCATGGTCGGATACTTTATTGTCGACAAACTAAGCATACAAGTTTAAGAATAATCTATCATTTAGGGGGTTAAAAATGCTATTCATCGATGAAAAAGACGGTCTTAGAGAAATGCTTAAAGCCAATTTTCTAGGACTATATTTGTGCGATTTTAGCATGCTAATCATCAGAAAAAAATTATGAATAGAGAAGACATTTTAACTTATATCGAGCAAAACAAGGATCGTTTTCTAGAGGAATTATTCGAGTTATTACGAATTCCTTCGGTAAGTGCCGACCCTTCTTACACGCTAGACGTGCAACGCTGTGCTGAGGTTGTCAAGGAACGGTTAATTAATGCAGGAGCAGATAAAGCTGAAATTTACCCAACGGCTGGTCACCCTATTGTTTATGCAGAAAAAATAATTGATAAAAGTTTACCTACCGTGCTTGTTTATGGGCATTACGATGTTCAACCTGCCGATCCGGTTGATCTTTGGGATTCTCCTCCATTTGAGCCGGTTGTGAAGGACGGTAAAATATTTGCCCGCGGAGCTGCCGATGATAAAGGTCAGGTCTATATGCATGTTAAGGCCTTTGAGTTTATGCAACAATCTGGTAATCTGCCTTGCAATGTAAAATTTATGATCGAAGGTGAGGAAGAGGTTGGCTCAGTTCAGCTTGGACCTTGGGTGAAAGAACATAAACAGATGTTGGAGGCTGATGTGATTCTCATTTCAGACACATCCATCATAGCCAATGATACACCATCGATTACTGTTGGGTTGCGCGGTCTGTCTTATGTTGAGGTTGAGGTAACAGGGCCTGGTCGTGATTTACATTCCGGAGTTTATGGTGGAGCAGTTGCAAATCCTGCCAATACGCTATGTGAACTTATTGCATCACTAAAAGATGAAAATGATCATATCACGATAGAAGGATTTTACGATGATGTGGAGGAAGTATCGAGTGAAATTCGGGCGGAAATGGCAAAAGCGCCTTTTGATTTGGAAGCGTACAAGAACGATTTGAAAATAAAGACTGTTAGAACTGAAAAAGGATACAGTCCGTCAGAGGGAACGTCCATTCGTCCGACTTTGGATGTAAACGGAATTTGGAGTGGCTATACGGGCGAAGGTGCAAAGACTGTGCTGCCTTCCAAAGCTTACGCGAAGATATCAATGCGCCTTGTTCCATATCAGAACTCTAAGAAAATCACAGAACTGGTGCAGCGTCATTTTGAAAAAATCGCACCTGAGTACGTAACGGTAAAAGTTAAACCACTACACGGTGGTGAGCCATTGGTGATTCCAACTGATTTTCCGGGATACAGAGCAGCCAGTAAGGCGATGGAAGAGACCTTTGGAAAAAAGCCAATTCCTGAGCGCAGTGGAGGAAGCATTCCAATTGTAGCATTGTTTGAAGAGGTGCTGGGTTTGAAATCGATATTGCTCGGGTTTAGTTTGAATACAGATGCTATTCACTCACCCAATGAGCACTATGGAGTGTTTAATTACTTCAAAGGCATCGAAACGATACCGCTTTTTTTTAAGCACTTTGTGGATGAGTATAACGCGGAACAGTAGATGGTTTATTCAGATTATTTATACCATTTAATAATCGGTCAATGATAATTACAACGCTAAAAAAATCGTCCTTTATTTGGTTGCTTACCTTTTTATCAGCACTCACTTCTTGTGAGTTAAAGGACGTTGAGATGCTGGGGGTAGAAAACGTCCGTCTTGATAAAATGAGCGCAGGCAAGATTGATGGCACCATCGATTTGGTCTTGAACAATCCCAATGGGTTTTCCATCAAGGTGAAATCAGCTGATTTGACGGTAAAGTCCGGTAATGTTAAGCTGGGTAAGGCCAACTTAAGAAAGTCGTTTAAGATCGATGCCAATGAATCTAAAACCTACCCCGTGGAAGTCAGTGGTGATTTGCAAAATGCCTTGGCCGGAGGGTTGATGGGTTTGGCAGGAATGCTGAGCGGTCAAAAACCAAAACTGACCATTGAAGGAGAAATAAAAGTGGGTAATTTTTTCTTCACACGAAAGGTACCCATTTCCATCGAAACGAATATTCCGCTTGAGCTATAGATTGCTAAACTTCATTCCAAGGCAGAGTTTGAGTCTAATGATTCTTTTTACAGACTGCTCCACCTGACTTTTAAAGGCTGGGTTTTGTTTTGTTTCATCCAGAATGGAGGTTAACGTGCCTGCCTCATCCGGTGGCATCAAAATCAAATCACAGCCGGCCTTAGCAGCAAGAAGGGTTGCGTTTTCTATTTCGCTTACGGCACCCATATTCATGGCATCAGTAACGATTATTCCATCAAATTTCATTTCATTTCTCAGCAGCTGATTTACGATGATGGGGCTAAGGGTGGATGGCAAACCTGCAGTTGTGTACTTTGCGTTGTTTTCAACAGCAATATGACCCACCATTATAGAAAGCACTCCCGCTTCGATCAAGGGTTCGTAAATACCAACCTCTGTTAGTTCTCCGTCAATATAAACCAGTTTTTTATGGGTATCACCAGCTACCCGTCCATGGCCGGGAAAATGTTTGGCCGTAGCCACAATCTGATCTTTTTGAGTGGCTTTGATAAAGGTACTAGCCAGTGGAACAATGCTTGCTGAATCGCTGCCCATTGACCTGTTTCCAATGGCCTCATTGTTTGGTGAAACATCTACCACCGGGGCGTAATTGTGCTGAAAACCAATATCTTTTAACGAAGCATTTATAATTGAAACTGCATTGAAAATATCTTGTTCAGATCGCAACTCATTGGTTGGTGGTATGTCTGGAGTACCCGGCATTCTTCGATTGAATAAACTTGGCTCCGCATCCATACTCATGAGAAGTGGGAAACCCAATGAAGCTTCGTTTATCGAAAATATTTGACGTTTGAATTCCTCTGGGTCGCCACTCAAAAAGATGATTCCTCCGACTTTGTGTCTTTCAATTAACGGTTTCACCTCAGCATACGGCTTTCCAAGACGGCCTAAGCTGCTGATAATCATTTGAGCAATTCGTTCGCTTTCATTCAAATTATCGTAAACGATGTTTACCTGTTCGTTTAGGGCTTCGTCTTCAGAATAAAAATCTTGAAGGCTAAAAGTCGCTTTCCGTGATTGGCAAGATGTTGACCCAGCGAGTAAAAGGGACGTAAAGAGGAGTGCTAATTTGTGCATTGTCCAAACCTAATTCCTTTAAGTTCTGCTCAAATGCATTTGCCCTACTATTTTTGAACTTTATACTATTGATGGCGATGAAGATCAAAGGAGGACTAGCGAATTTTATTAATGAACGTGTTTGGAAGGTGCGTCTTGAAGACCTCAACCCCTGGACTGCATTTTTTATCAAGCAGCTTAGAATAGTGCTCATAGTTTTGAAAAACTATTCCAAAGACAATTTGCAGCTTCAGTCTGCCGGACTTACTTTTTACACCATTTTATCTGTGGTTCCCTTGGTGGCGCTGGTGTTTGCTGTCGCGAAAGGGTTTGGGTTTCAAGAAAATCTAGAAAAGCAACTGCACAGCGCACTCAAAGGCCACGAAGAAGTGGTTAATCAAATAATGGAGTTTGCTGTGCGTATGCTTGAGAGTACGAAAGGTGGTTTGTTGGCCGGTGTGGGCGTGGTGGTGTTATTGTGGACTGTTTTGCGCTTATTGTCAAATATCGAGGTGTCCTTCAACGAAATATGGCAAGTAAACAAAGGGCGCACCTGGGTTCGAAAGTTCACGGAATATTTTAGTATTATGCTTTTGGCACCGATCATTATCATCATCGCTGGAAGTATTACAGTTGTGATTAGTGGAGAATTAGAGAACCTCGTAGCGGGCTATGATTTTTTGCAAACCATTGGTCCGGCCATTCATTTTTTGATTAAAATAATTCCCTACAGTCTGATTTGGCTGGTTTTCACTTTCGTTTATATGGTCATTCCTAATACAAAGGTTAATTTTAAATCTGCCTTGGTTGCTGGAATAATTGCAGGAACAGCTTTTCAAATAGTGGAGTGGGGGTATATAAATTTTCAGGTAGGCGTGAGTAGGTATAACACTATTTACGGAAGTTTTGCTGCATTGCCGCTTTTCATGATTTGGGTAAACACGTCATGGTTGATTACGCTGATCGGTGCTGAAATTGCTTACGCCAACCAATATGTTAGCGAGATTGAAAATGAAATTGATGCAGACAAGCTTAGTAATTCTCAAACCCATGTGTTGGCCATTTTGATGATGCAGCAAATCTCCAAAACCTTTGAATTAGGAGGTGCGCCACTGAGTGCAAAAGACATTTCGAGCAATTTGAATTTACCTTATGGTGTTACGGCAAAAGTTTTGGAACACATGTGTGAAGCACACTTGATCAGTGAAATTGACTCTGATCAAGATAAAGTAGCTGCATATCTGCCTTCCAAAAGCATAGAAAATCAAAAAGTGTCAGACGTGATAGATGCTTTGGATGAAACAAGGTACACGGAAATACACATACTGGATTCAGCCGTTTTTAAACGTTACTTTGATATTTACAAACAAATAAAAAAGGCTGCGGGCAATGCAGACAAGAATGTATTGATTCGAAACTTGCCATCAATAAATCTTAATGAGGATTTAAACTCAGGTAAGAATACATCGGTCTAATTTCGTGGAATGAAATTACTTTTTACATTTTTACTCGGGTTAGCTGCTTATTGGGCACAGTCTCAAGCCGGATTTGATACCCTCCGAGTAATGCAGTACAACATTTTGTTTTATGGGCAGCAAACGAGTTTTTGCACCAATTCAAACAACAATATTAACGACAAGGATGAATATTTTAAGATCATTGTCGGACATATTAAACCTGACCTTTTATTGGTAAATGAAATGGGCGCTTCGGTGGTATATGCCGATCGAATCATAGCAAACGTATTGAATGTAGATGGTGAATCACGGTTTAAAAGAGCCGGCATTCAAAACAATGGCTTTAGTTCGTTGGTAAATGGCGTTTTTTATGATAAAACCAAGCTCGCGCTCCTCACCCATGAAAAAGTCATACGAACGCTGTCGAATACTGATATCGTTCGAGCCATTGACATTTGTACCTTTTACTACAAGGATCCTAATCTCACACCCGAATCTGACACCAATTTTATTTACCTCGTGGGTATGCACCTCAAAGCCGGGAGTTCTGCTTCTGATCAAGACCAGCGTGACCTGGCTACAGAGTCAGTAATGGATTATATTTCAAATAACTACCCTGAAGGCAATTATTTGCTTGCGGGAGATATGAACTTGAAGTCTTCTTCTGAACCGGCCTATCAAAACATGATCAATCATGCATCAGCATTCCGAATGAATGACCCATTGGATGAAAATGGAAATTGGTCAAACAATGCCAGTTTTGCGGCTATCCATACGCAGTCCACGCATACATCCGGGTCTTGCCATTCCGGTGGTGGTTTGGATGATCGGTTCGACATTATTTTGATGTCGAATGCTTTGGTAGATGGTGAAGGGCCTTTGGAGTATATAGAAGAAACTTACAAAGCCGTTGGTAATGATGGTAACCACTTTAATCAAGCCCTCACCCAGGGCACAAACAACAGTGTGCCTTCTCCTGTTTTAGGCGCGCTATATGAAATGAGTGACCACCTGCCGGTGACTGCAGATATTAGTATTAGTTTGCTGGATGAACCTGATACAGCAGATACCATTCCTGAAGGAGTAGTTCAAAGAAAAACTTCCAACTGGAATGGAAAAATTATAGTCAATGATCAAACTATTTCTTTATCCAACCTTCCAAAGAATTCTGAGACAAGACTGTTTGATTTGTTTGGTCGTCAGCTGTTTTATTCAAAATCGGAAAATAAGGCCATTGATATTCCAACGCATGGACTGCTTAGTGGAATGTATATAGTCCATATAAAAACAAACCAATACTCGATTACCAGAAAGGTTATTCTTTCGCGTTAACGCAGAACAAATTTCCGTTCTGAGTCCAATTTTATAAAGGTGAAAAGGAGTAAGGTAAATGACCATAAAGAAGAACCACCATAACTGAAAAATGGCAATGGAATGCCGATCACAGGTGCTAAACCAATGGTCATTCCGATGTTTATGGCAAAATGGATAAACAAGATGGAGGCTACTGCATAACCATAAACACGAGTAAAATCGCTTCGTTGTTTATCTGCGAGCCATACAATTCTTCCCATCAGCAATAAAAACAGGGTGATGAGTACAAATGATCCGGCAAAGCCCCACTCTTCACCAACAGTACAAAAAATAAAATCAGTGCTTTGTTCTGGAACGAAATGAAACTTTGTTTGGGTGCCTTGTAAAAACCCTTTTCCCCAAAATCCGCCCGACCCAATGGCAATTTTCGACTGGTGAACGTTGTAGCCTGCTCCTAGTGGGTCAGAAACGATGCCCAAAAGTTCATTAATTCTGTTTTGATGGTGGGGTTTTAAAAATTTATCGAAAATGTAGTCAACGCTGAGAAAGTAGCCAAGCATAGCCACAAGAGTTGAACTTACAACAAACAAACTGCCTTGAATCTTTCTGATGAGAAAATAGATAAAGCCCGCCAAGGCTGTTAAGCCAGCAATAAAAAGAACCTTTCCTTCAATGACATAATCAAAAAGAGTCCATGAATATTGTTTGAGATAAAGGGCGATGATGAACAACAAAATTGCCATAAAGCCAACCAGGTAAATCCATTTGCTAAGACCTTGCCTAAAAAGCACGATAAGGAAAGCTAAAAACACCAGCGTTGAACCAACATCAGGCTGCAACATAATAAAAGCTGCGGGCAATAGAATAATACCAAATGCGTAGCTTTTTATTTTGAATGATTCAAATCGTTTTCCGTAGTCTGCCAAAAACTTTGATAAGGCAAGTGCAGTGCCAAATTTGGCAATTTCACTGGGTTGGAAGCTAATAGAGCCAATAACAAACCAGGATTGAGAACCTTTGATTTCACTTCCAACAATCAAAACACCAATAAGAAGAATCAGTGCAAAAACATAGATCAAATAGGCAAATGTTTCAAAAAAGCGATGATCGAAAAAAAGTAAAACTCCCGCGATTAAAAAGGCTAGCCCGATCCATAACGCTTGTTTTCCATGGTTTTTTGAAAGATCAAAAATGGAAGGATGTGTTTCATCGTAAGTAGCTGCATATATGCTTAACCATCCAAAAAGAACCAATGCGAAAAAGAGCAGCACAAGCATCCAGTCAATGTCTTCAAATATGTTGCGTTTAGTTCTCATCGGGTTGGTTTAGAAGGTTGGCCTCTAAAATTCGATTTTCTTTCAAGGTGTCCTTAACATACCCCCGAAGGTATTTTTCCATCATCAAACTGGCAATGGGAGCTGCCCATGTTCCACCAAATCCTGCATTTTCTACATACACAGCAATGGCTATTTTGGGGCTTTCTTTAGGAGCAAAAGCTATGAATACAGAGTGGTCTTCACCGTGAGGATTTTCAGCTGTTCCTGTTTTACCACATACTTCTATGCTGTCAATTTTTGCTCTTCTTGCCGTCCCTCTGGGTTTTTCAACTACCCATTGCATGGCTTCAACAATTGGTTCAAAATGCTCCTTTTCGATTTCTGTGCTGCGGGTTTCAAATTGCAATATGGAGTCAACTTCACCGTTTAGAAGTTTGATTAAGTGGGGCTCAACATAATGTCCTCTATTGGCAATTGTTGCTGCTAGGTTGGCCATTTGCAAAGGCACAACTTCCACTTCACCTTGACCAATGCTTACCGAGTATATAGTGCTAAAGGCCCACCTTCGTTTACCGTAAATGGCATCATATAATGCAACATCTGGCACACTGCCACTCTTTAAATTTGGTAGGTCTAGGCCAAGTCTTTTACCTAGTCCAAACTTTGAAACATTTTCATGCCATTCTTCCAGACCCAAGGCACTGTCTTCAAAATAATTGGTGGAATATCCTTTATTGATCAGCCGCTTAAAAACCTGATGAAAATAAGGATTGCAAGACATCTGAACGGCTTCACGAATGGTGGTTGCATGCGGATGATTGTGGCAACCTACTAAAGCTTTGTTGCATAAAAATCCGGTGTTCTCATTGATCACACCATCGTTCAGAGCGATTAACGCCTGAATGATTTTAAAAATTGATCCAGGAGGATACTTTGCCATTAAAGCTCTGTTGAATAACGGATTAAGTGAGTCGTTGGCGGCCAGCAGGCTGTAATTTTGGGCGCGTTTTGCTCCCACTAGTAGATTTGGATCGTACGTAGGACTGGAAATCAAACTCAATACCTCCCCTGTTTTAGGCTCGATGGCTACAATGCTCCCGCGTTTATTTTGCATGAGCTGCTCACCATACTTCTGCAACGTCAAATCAAGAGTTGAAATCAAATTTGTTCCCGCTTTGGCTGGAATATCTAACTCACCATTCAGATATTTCCCTTGAACCGTGTTGTGCACATCAACCATCAATACTTCCCGACCTCGCTCACCACGAAGTACTTTTTCATATTGACCCTCAATTCCACTGATTCCAATGAAATCCCCTGACTTGTAAAAGCTTTCATTTTCAAGATCTTTTCCGCTTACTTCTCCTACATAGCCCAGCACATGGGCGGCAATACTATCGGGATAAACCCGCAAGCTGCGTTTTTGACCAAAAAAACCTTTGAATCGATATAAATTCTCGGCAATTATCGCATATTCTGATGCGGTGATCTGTTTTTGAAAAATACTAGGTCGATAGCCAGAATATAACTTGGCTGCGTCAAGCTTCATATCAAATGTTGATCGGTCAATTCCAAGCAAAGAACAAAAGGACAACGTGTCCAAATCTTGAATCTGCCTCGGGATAACCATGAGGTCAAAAGCTGCTTGATTTTGAACGAGTATATCTCCGTGCCGGTCATATACAATACCCCTGGCCGGATATTGTGTAACAAATCTGAGAGCTTGATTATCAGCAGATGATGTGTAAGACTCATCGATTATCTGGATGTAAAACAATCTAACAAGAAAAATCGAGCCAATGATCACGAAAAGCATGATCACGCTTATTTTTCGTGCCTCGGGATTAATCATAGCTTGAGCCTGACTTTTTAGTTCGGGTGAATAGCAGCTGCACGATAACTACCAAAACAAGCGTTAATACTGAGCTTCCAATCGACTTGAGCAGCATATATCCAAATCCACTCATGCGAAACGTTTCTATGAAAAAAAGCACGAAATGATGCAAGAAGATCATGATACTGGAAAAAGTAAGAAACCACAGCCACCCCATTTGTTTTATTCCTACGAGTCTCGAAAACTCATAACCATCTCTGGGAGCCATATAGCGTAGCACGTAGGGTCTGGCATACGCCAAAAATACAGAGGCAATGATATGCATGCCAAGTGTTTGTGAAAAAAGATCAATCAACAAGCCCATAACAAAAGCAACAATCAATCCCGCATTTGGAGGAAAATCAACAGGTAATACGAGTAGAAAATAGATATATAAATACGGGTTAAGTATTCCTGAAAACTGAACATTATTTAGAATGAGAATCTGGATGAAAATCAGAACAATAAAGCGCAGAACATATATTAAAAGCTCTCTTGTCATTCTTCAAGGTTCAATAAAAGGGTGTCCAGTTCTTGTCTTACTTCATTTTTTAAGATGAAGACATTATTGATCTTTTTGAAGTCGGTGGCCAATTCAACTTTGATGGTTTGAAACCCTGAACTCTCATTCCGTTCAGAAGAAACAGCGCTACCAACCAATTGATTTGGTGGAAAAGCACCTGAAGCTCCTCTGGTAACGATGGTCTCTCGATCATTGATGCGCACATGATTTGGAATATCCTCAAGATATGCGAAACGATCGTCTCTTCCGTCCCATTTTAAAATGCCAAAGTAATTGGAGTTTTGAAGCTTGCAACTCAAACGGTTTTGGCTATGAATGACTGGTAAAATGGAACTGTAATGATCACTTACTTTAAAAACAATACCAACTACTCCTTCTGTTCCCACAACACCTTGCTGGGGCTCTATTCCCGATAATGATCCCCTATCGATAATCAAATAGTTATTTCCCAAATGATAGGTGCTGTTTAGGACGTGCGCAGCCTTCACATCGTAATTGATTAAATCATTTTTATCTAAAGCAAAGTGATGGGTTCTTGAGGTTTCTTTTTTCAAGGCTGCATTTTGCTCTATCAGCTTTTCGTTTTCTTCAATCAAACCGATGTATTGATTAAAAGCTTTGTTTACTTCACTGATTTTACCGCTTACAGCTACGGAAGTCCGGGAGATTTGACTCCCTTGATAAGAATTGCTGGAAGTGAGCATAGCGAAGCCTAGGATCTCCAAAATGAAGAACAAAAATGTAAATTGATTACTCCAAATGAACTGAAGGAAGTTTCTCATATTCAGCCATCAGTTTTTTTGATTAAAGCGCGATTAACGCATAAGAAATGGGAACCTGTGCGCATTTTTGAGTGCTATACCTGTACCACGGGCAACAGCTCTTAAAGGATCCTCTGCAACGTGAACGGGTAGTTTGGTTTTCATGCTTATTCTTTTGTCCAGACCGCGAAGCATAGACCCACCGCCAGCCAGATAAATTCCTGTTCTGTAGATGTCTGCTGAAAGTTCCGGAGGGGTCATTTCTAATGCACTTAAAATGGCCTCCTCAATTTTGGAGATTGACTTGTCCAATGCATGGGCAATCTCAACGTAAGAAACGGTGATTTCCTTCGGTATTCCAGTCATTAAATCGCGGCCATGAACGGCCATATCTTCAGGCGCATCGTCTAATTCGGTAATGGCTGCACCCACTTCAATTTTAATGCGTTCTGCCGTGCGTTCTCCGATTAAAATGTTGTGCTGCCTTCTCATAAAGTCCTCAATATCACTTGTGAATTCATCTCCAGCAACACGAATCGATTTATCGCAAACAATTCCGCCCAATGCTATAACAGCAATTTCACTTGTTCCACCTCCAATGTCAATAATCATGTTTCCCATTGGCTCTTCAACATCTATCCCAATTCCAATTGCTGCAGCCATGGGTTCATGAATAAGGTAAACTTCTTTTGCTCCTGCGTGCTCGGCTGAGTCTTTCACAGCTCTTTTTTCTACTTCGGTAATGCCGGAAGGAATACAAATGACCATTTTCAGACTTGGAGTAAACAGACGACTGCCGTAATTGATCATTTTGATCATCCCCCGAATCATTTGTTCGGCAGCATAAAAGTCAGCGATTACACCGTCTTTAAGTGGTCGTATGGTGCGGATATTTTCGTGTGTTTTACCATGCATCTGCATGGCTTGCTTTCCAACTGCAATAATTTTCTTGGTAGATCGATCTTCCGCAACTATAGACGGTTCGTCAACAACTACTTTATCGTTATGAATGATAATGGTATTGGCGGTGCCAAGATCAATGGCAATTTCTTCGGTAAATATGTTAAACAAGCCCATCTTTTATTTTCCTAGATTCAGATCAATGTTGATAAAAGTAATTTAAATTCCTAATAATGAGTTGACGAGTATGTTAATGTCTGAAATGACGAATACCTGTCATTACCATGGCCATGTTGTGGTTGTTGCAATAGTCGATAGATTCTTGATCGCGAAGAGAACCGCCTGGTTGTATTACTGCTTTTATGCCTTCGCTGTTTCCAATTTCCACACAATCAGGAAACGGAAAGAATGCATCGCTCGCCATCACAGCGCCTTTCACGTCAAATCCAAAGTTCTTTGCTTTCACAATGGCTTGTTTAAGGGCGTCAACACGAGAGGTTTGTCCCACACCGCTTGCGAGCAATTGTTTGTTTTTTGCGATAACGATGGTGTTTGATTTTGTGTGTTTAACCAGTTTGTTGGCAAATAACAAGTCTTCGACTTCTTCTGCACTGGCAACCCTTTTAGTCGCATTTTTCAATTCCCCGGCTTCCACGATTTTCGCATCAATATCCTGCTCCAACACTCCGTTAAGCACTGATCTCACAGATTTCATTGGAAACCCTTGCTGCTTATCGATCAATATGATGCGGTTTTTCTTACTCTTCAATAGCTCTAGCGCATCCGCATCGAATTGTGGAGCAATAACTACCTCACAAAACAGTTTGTTTATTTCTTCAGCAGTTTCCAGATCGATGGGGCAATTGCTTACTATGATACCTCCAAACGCACTAACCGGATCACCTGCAAGAGCGTCCGTATAGGCTGTTTTTGGATGTTTACGCGTAGCAAAACCACAAGCATTGTTGTGTTTTATTACGGCAAATGATGGTTCTTCATCTTTAAAGTCTCTTATCAATCTAATGGCGGAATCAACATCTAGCAAGTTGTTGTATGAAAGTTCCTTTCCGTGCAACTGCTCAATAAAAACATTGATATTACCCACGAAAGAACCCTGTTGATGCGGGTTTTCACCATAGCGAAGGGCTTTGCGTTCATCGCTTGAGCCTTGACCTAAAAAATAAGACGATATGGCGCTGTCATAACGTTTTGTCACTTCAAAAGCTATGGACGCCAGCGATTTTCTTGTTTCGAGGTTTGTTTTTCCACCGGATTGAAGAATTGCAACCAGATCGCTATACTGTCCCTTAGAAGGAATAATGGTAACGTCTTTAAAATTTTTGGCGGCAGCCCGGATAAGCGAAATGCCGCCAATATCGATTTTTTCAATAACCTCTTCTTCACTTCCACCTGACGAAACTGTTTCTTCAAATGGGTATAGATCCACTATCACCAGGTCGATATCGGGTATTTCGTATTGTTTTAGTTCCTTTTGATCCTCTGAATGATCAGAGCGATTTAAAATTCCTCCAAAAACTTTTGGATGAAGGGTTTTTACCCGCCCACCTAAAATGGATGGATACGCTGTAATAGACTCTACTTCAATGACGTTGAGTCCCTGACTTTTTAAAAAAGCTGCAGTTCCTCCTGTCGAGTAAATTTTGATATCACTGGATTGAAGCAATTCTGTAACCTGGTCAAGACCGTCCTTGTTAAAAACAGAGATCAATGCTGATCTTATTTCTTTCATAGCCGAAATGGGAAATTATTAGTTGCTGAATAAGGTGCAATATTATCCATTAGATTTCGCCTAGCGGCTAAAACTTATTCAATTATGTTGAAACGGATATGGTTTTTGTACGCTCGCTTTCGATGGATTTCATCCGTTCTCCGAAACGCCCCTTTTTGTAAATGTTTCTCCGATCGCCTGTTAAAGCTTTCCCTTTTCTTCTTTCGCGCTGTTTCTCAATCGGAAGATGTTTTACTTCCATGCATGCAGAAGAACAGCAGTTATCATATTTTTCTTTACAGGCATCGCATTGAATAAATAAGAGATGGCACTCCAGGTTATCGCAATTGGTGTGATTGTCACATGGTGTGCCGCACTGATGACAGTGCGCTATTATTTCACCGGAAATACGCTCTCCTAAGCGCTCATCGAAAACAAAGTTTTTCCCGATGAATTGGTTTTCGATGTTTTGTTCTGCAACCTGATGGGCATATTCGATGATTCCTCCCCGGAGTTGATTGACGTCCTTAAACCCTTTGTGCTTAAAATATGCTGATGCTTTTTCGCATCGTATGCCACCGGTGCAGTACATCACAATTTTTTCTTCCTCTTTTCCTTCTAGCATTTCTTCAACCATCTTTAATTCCTGCCGAAAGGTGTCTGCATCCGGGATAATAGCTCCTTTAAAATGTCCCACTTCACTTTCATAATGATTGCGCATGTCTATGACAATGGCACCGCTTGAAAGGACATCGTTAAACTCTTCAGCGCTAAGATGACGGCCGGTGTTCCATGGGTTGAAGGTAGAATCGTCCAGGCCATCGGCAACGATCTTTTTTCTCACCTTTATTTTTAGCTTGTAGAACGACTTGTTATCATCTTCAACCGCTATTTTTAATGGCATTTCTCGTAGATTTTTATCCTGGTCAAGGCATTCGATGAAGTGATTCCAATTTTCTAAGGGAACATTCATTTGTGCATTGATTCCCTCTTCTGCCAGGTAAATTCTTCCTAAGCAGCCCAATGCTTCAAAGCCTTGATAAAGCTCATCTCTATACGATTGAGGGTCATCAATTTTTACGTAACGATAAAATGAAAGTGTCTTTCGCTGCGTAGCGTCTTTTGCGATCATTTCTTTCAAAACCCTCTTATCAATTTTGTTGTGCAATGCCATGCTGCAAAATTAAGGCGATTATGGTTAATCTAAACTGACG
>JBBDRU010000158.1:18277-29903 GCA_040905305.1 Salibacteraceae bacterium
GTTGTGCAATGCCATGCTGCAAAATTAAGGCGATTATGGTTAATCTAAACTGACGCAAATCATCAATTGGGGGCATTTAAATAACGTTTTATATGTCGTTGAATGTCCACCTCCTTCAACAGGACTTTTCCACCAAAAATATGTTCGATCAGGTGCTTAGAAAAATAGGGTGCTAGCGATACTCCTTTTGACCCCAAACCGTTGAAAATATAGATATTATTTAATTCTGGATGCTCTCCAAGGTAAGGCCTGCGGTCTGCAACCGTTGGTCTGAGAGCAGCCTTATGCTGAACGACTTCAAACGAAACGTCAAATAACGCCCTGAAGTCGTTTGTCAGCTGCTCAACAGCGTTTGATGTGGTTTTCCAGTCAAGATCGTCCCAACTATACGTGCTTGAAAGTTTGTATTGATTATTGCCAAGTGGAATGATGTTGGTTTTGTTGTTGAGAACATCAACGCATACCTCATCCTGCGTTTTTATGATGATCCACTCGCCTTTGCAAAGCTTGAAAGGGAGCCAACTAAACAATGGGTTTTGTGTGGCATATGCGCCTTCACAAAAAATAATGGCTTTATAGTCTATTCCTTTATATTGTGGAACTCCAATTTTAGAAGACGTTAGTTGATTGACATCAAAATGTTCATTTTTTAAAAGTCCCTGATTTTCGAGTTGGTTTTTGAATGTGGATTGAAACAAAGCACAGTCAACCATTCCCGCTTGTTTCACAGGGCCAAAGCCGTTTTTTAAAGGATCAACAAAATCTGAATAATCTATTGACTCGGATCGTTTCTCCCATAGCCTAGCATAATCCTCATTAGGTATTTTCTTTTTGAGTGAGGTGGGCTCGATCAGTTGGACGCCAAGTTCAATTTCAGCTTTTTGATAAAAAGCATGCATAACAGGCCATAGGTCATGAATCATCCAGCTTAAATTCAACCTTCTGAAAACAATCGGGTTGTACATTCCGGTGGCGATGGCGGTGCTGGAAGGTGTTTTATTATCACCGATTAATTCGAAGGGCTGTTCATAACCTTTCATTCTCATGGCTAAAGAGAGCCCAGCCAGTCCGTCACCTACGATCAGCGTTTTCATTGACCAAAGTTGAAAATAAAATTTAATTTCATTAGACAACTTTTTAGCCTGAATCAACATCTTGGCTTTCGTAATAAAAAAGAACCTGGAAACATGAAAAAGTTATCGATTATTATTCTGATTTTGGCTGCAACTTTTGCCTTTCAAAATAAAGCTAGTGCCTCGCATATCATGGGTATGAACATTACGTATGAGCACATAGCCGAAGACTCGTTTTTGGTTCGTCTTGATTTTTGGAGGTATTGTGGTGGTACAGCCTTTAATGGTACACCTACAAATGCTGCCAATGGAGGTTGGGCTCAATATAGAGTTGTTTGTGAGGCTTTGGAAACCACCGTTTCAAGAAATGCAGAATTGGACACGGTTATGGATGTATCACCAATTTGTGAAGAGTTATCGCCTCAATTGAATACATGTCTTCCGACTGTTCCCAATAGCGGACTATTAGGTATTGAATGGTTTGTGTATTACGATACGTTGGTTTTGAGTGAATTACCTCAAATAGCGGGTTGCACAGATCTTATGCTGACTTATGGAATTGGAGCCAGAAATACCGGAACAAATTATTTGACTTCACCTGGAAGTGTTTTGGCTTATACAACAATGGATTTGGAGGTTAAAGACAATAACAGCACTCCTTTGTTCACGACCAATAAGCCTATCCCTTTTTTCTGTGACGGGCAGGATGTAACTTATAACTGGGGCTACATAGAATTGGATGGTGATAGTTTGTTTTGGGAATTGGATACCGCGATCAGCACCCACAACCTGGTGACAGGCTTTAATTATACTAATTATGTTGCACCCTGGTCTGGGGTAGAACCAATGACTGGTGTTCAAATTGATCCAGAGACCGGTCAATTGAATTTTACGGCATATAAAGAACCAGCTGCTATTGCATCAAATTATGTGGTGGCGGTAAAAGTATCGGAGTATGATTATGAAACCGGTGAACTTATCAGTATTTCGCAAAGAGATGTTCAGTTTGTTGTTATGGATTCATGCAGCAATTATTCACCACAACAAGATACAAATGGGGTATTGAACTTAACAGGTTCAGGTGCCCAAATTGATCCTAAAACTATTGAGGTGTGTGTTGGTCAAAATTTCGCGTTTGATGTTGCTGTTTTTGATTTGGACACATCGGGTAATTATTCTAATGATAGTCTTACTATAACGTGCAATATTGATCAAGTGCTTCCCGGAGCGACCTGGTCAATTCAAGGTGGAAACCCTGATACGGTTCATATTGAATGGAATGCAGTTCCAGTTAATCAGCCCGTGGTGTCTTTCAATATTACCGTGGAAGATGATTTTTGTCCGGTGACCGGGTTCAATATTTTTAACTATGTGATTCGCATTGTTCCTTCTACGTTCTTAGGCCCGGACACGGCCATATGCAGTTTAGATACGATACAGTTGAATGCAAACGGAGGAGACACTTTTTCATGGAGTGTGTTGTATGGAGACCCGATACAGATCGGCACAAATTTTGGATGCGTTCAATGTAAAGACCCGTGGATTCACCCTTCAGTGACAACAGCTTATGTTGTAGAAAGTAACCTGAGTGCGACCTGTGGTAATAAAGACACGATCGTAGTGGAAGTTTTCAATGAGTTTCCAGTGGATTTAACCCCAAGTCATGGAGGAACAGTTGACACGGTTGTGTATTGTTCAACAGATCCATTGGATACATTTAATGCGTTGACCCCTGGCGGCACGTTTTTAGGGCCGGGAATAGTTAATACAGTAGATGGAGTGTTTGCTCCAGACTTACTGGATCCGGGCTTTGGCAAGGACAGTTCTGTGATCATAACGTATGTCTTAGAAGGTATATGCGCCAATACATTTGAGTTGCCGGTGAGGGTAAAAGGACAGCCCGATGCACGCGTTTTAACGCAAGGGCCATTTTGTAAGTTAAGCACAGAAGAGCAGTTGGAAGGATACACAGCAGGCGGCACATGGAATGGTCCAAACACGACCACAACGGGGTTGTTTGATCCGAGTGCTTATGCTAATACAGCACCAGACACGGTTATGATTTACCACACAGTAGATGATAGTGGTTGCGTATTTACCGATTCAGCTCAATTCAGGATCATCAATGAGTATAACTCAGCTATAGATAGTTTGCCAAAGATTTGTGCAGGAGAAGAGCTGGAGTTGTTGTTAAACCAATACGAAGGCGATCCGTTTGGAGTATGGAGTGGCAAGAACGTAACAGAAGACGAGAATAATCCGGGAGATTTTTATTTCAGTACAGAAGGCATCAAAGCCGGAACATATGAAATCACCTACACCATTGAAGGGGAGTGTGGAACGAGTACTACCGATGAATTGGTAATTAGCCTACTTCCCGATGCCTCGATATTTGGAGCAGATAGTGTTTATTGTGATAACATTGTAGATAGTGTACAGTTAGAGACAGCACGAGAAGAAGGAAATTGGGGAGGCAGCCTTGTAGAACTTCATGATGGTTATTTTGTTCCAAACCGTGTAGGAGAAGGCGTTTATACGATCACCTATGAGCTTTATGATACAGTAACAACATGTTACAATAAAGAAGAAGTAGAAGTAAGAATAGCGCGCACACCAGTAAGTCCAAAACTACACGGAGGTGGCCCCTATTGTCAGGGAGACAACTGGACAGTTAGAGGTGATGGGTTGCTGAGCAACACCTATAAGTGGTATTCTTGGGATGGCACGTATATGAATGAAGACAGTGTTTTGACCTTAGCCGATATGGAGTTGCTGGGAGCCGGGAACCCATTTTTCTTTGGAGAGTTGGTAGATATGCCCACAGCAATCTATGGCACACAGGTAAGCGAATATGGTTGCGAGAGTGCTTACTCAAGGTTGGAAACGATAGTGAAGCCATCACCCGAAGCGTTCTTTGTAGTGGATAGCACAGCAAGCGATGTAGCTCGGGGTTTAGATGGGACGATGTCAGGAAATGTTCCGTTGGAGGTAACGTTTATCAATCTTAGTGGACCAGATTCAAGTCAATTGAGCTATACATGGACATTTGGAAACTATGAGAACTACACAGAAATCGAAGGTGATCCACAAACTTTCACCTTCGAAGAGATCGGCACATTTACAGTTGAGTTGGTAGCAGATAATGGACAGTGCACTGACTCACACTTGTTGTTAATCAGAGCAGATCGGGTGACAAATTTCTTTATACCCAACGTGTTTACACCGAACGGAGATAACAACAATGATTTGTTTGAGTGGGAGATTGAAGGCATAGATAATTTCCAAATGGTAGTCTATAACCGATGGGGAAAGAAAGTCTTTGAAACCACAGAGATAGATGATTACTGGGACGGCACACGGATGAATGGAGGATCAGAGTGTGATCCGGGCACCTACTTCTATGTGATTACTGGACAGGAGCAAACTCTGGATGCAGAAAACGTAGAGTGGAGAGGTGATCTTACCCTCATTCGGGAAGAATAGACGCAGATTATTTTAATCGTTATGATACGTGATGAACCCTTGATCTTTTTGATCAGGGGTTTTTTAATCATTAAGTGTGATATATTCGCAATTAAACTTATTTGATAAGGCAACTTATTTCTTAAAATCGTTGTCTTTGATGTAGATTAATAAATTACGACTATGAAAAAGCTATTGTTACCCTTGTTTTTAATTGCTTGTTTATCATTTGTAGCAAGTCCTTTGCTGGCATCTCACAATCAAGGAATGAATATTACATATAGGCATATTAATGGTGATACGTTTGAGGTAATAATTGACTTTATGCGGTATTGTGGTGGTACTGCGTTTTCACCTTCAGGTCAGCCACAAAGTGCAGCAGGTCTTCCAAACTCGGTGAACGCGACTTTATTTTGTTCGGATCAGGGATTTTCTACGAATATCAATCTGGCAATGGATACTACTATTGAGGCATCGCCAATTTGTGCGGCACAGTCTTATTTGAGTACTTGTCCGCCCAATGGTAATTATCAAACAGGTTTATTAGGAATACAGTGGGCTATTTACAAAGGTACATTTTCCTTTAGTCAATTAGGTCAATCTACCTGCAGCGAATGGATGATGTACACATCTATTTGTTGTAGAAACAATGGAACCAACTTTGTTGGATCTCCCAGCCTGCTTGCTTATGCTAAATTGAATCAGGCAGATTTTCCTACTAACAGTGCGGTGCAGTTTACTACGCCCAAACCTGTTCCTTTTTTCTGCGATGGCCAAGAAGTTACATATAACTGGGGTGCAGTGGAGTTGGATGGAGATAGTCTTTATTGGGAGCTCGACACGGCAATTGCAGGATTTAATGCTACCACCGGGTTTACATACATTCCTTATAATGCTACAATCCCTGCAACAGGGCTAGAGCCAATTCCAGGGATTACAATTGATGATGAAACAGGTCAAGTGCAGTTTACCGCTTATATTCCGCCAGGTTACAATTTAGCAAATTATGCCGTTGCAGTTAGGGTGGATGAATATAATGCCAATACTGGAGCCTACAAGGGTTCAGTTCACCGAGATGTTCAGTTTATAGTTTTAGATAGTTGTGATAATAATCCACCGGTCGATCAGCAAGGAATTCAAAACTTTTCAGGGTCTGGAGCGTTGCTGGACTCGAATACAATTGAAGTTTGCTTTGGCCAAGATTTTGAATTTGATTTGCTGATTTATGATTATGATTCAGCAGGTAACCTTTCCAATGACAGTATGACGATAACTTGTAACATCGGTCAGCTTTTACCTGGTGCTACCTACACCACAACCGGAACAAATCCCGATACAGTTCATATTTCCTGGACGGCTGTTCCAACCAATCTCACGTTGGTTCCCTTTAACTTGACGGTTGAAGATGATAACTGCCCAGTAACCGGATTTAATATTTATAATTATAAGATTCGCATTGTTCCTTCTACGTTCTTAGGCCCAGACACGGCTATATGCAGTTTAGATACGATACAGTTGAATGCAAACGGAGGAGACACTTTTTCATGGAGTGTGTTGTATGGAGACCCGATACAGATCGGCACAAATTTTGGATGCGTTCAATGTAAAGACCCGTGGATTCACCCTTCAGTGACAACAGCTTATGTTGTAGAAAGTAACCTGAGTGCGACCTGTGGTAATAAAGACACGATCGTAGTGGAAGTTTTCAATGAGTTTCCAGTGGATTTAACCCCAAGTCATGGAGGAACAGTTGACACGGTTGTGTATTGTTCAACAGATCCATTGGATACATTTAATGCGTTGACCCCTGGCGGCACGTTTTTAGGGCCGGGAATAGTTAATACAGTAGATGGAGTGTTTGCTCCAGACTTACTGGATCCGGGCTTTGGCAAGGACAGTTCTGTGATCATAACGTATGTCTTAGAAGGTATATGCGCCAATACATTTGAGTTGCCGGTGAGGGTAAAAGGACAGCCCGATGCACGCGTTTTAACGCAAGGGCCATTTTGTAAGTTAAGCACAGAAGAGCAGTTGGAAGGATACACAGCAGGCGGCACATGGAATGGTCCAAACACGACCACAACGGGGTTGTTTGATCCGAGTGCTTATGCTAATACAGCACCAGACACGGTTATGATTTACCACACAGTAGATGATAGTGGTTGCGTATTTACCGATTCAGCTCAATTCAGGATCATCAATGAGTATAACTCAGCTATAGATAGTTTGCCAAAGATTTGTGCAGGAGAAGAGCTGGAGTTGTTGTTAAACCAATACGAAGGCGATCCGTTTGGAGTATGGAGTGGCAAGAACGTAACAGAAGACGAGAATAATCCGGGAGATTTTTATTTCAGTACAGAAGGCATCAAAGCCGGAACATATGAAATCACCTACACCATTGAAGGGGAGTGTGGAACGAGTACTACCGATGAATTGGTAATTAGCCTACTTCCCGATGCCTCGATATTTGGAGCAGATAGTGTTTATTGTGATAACATTGTAGATAGTGTACAGTTAGAGACAGCACGAGAAGAAGGAAATTGGGGAGGCAGCCTTGTAGAACTTCATGATGGTTATTTTGTTCCAAACCGTGTAGGAGAAGGCGTTTATACGATCACCTATGAGCTTTATGATACAGTAACAACATGTTACAATAAAGAAGAAGTAGAAGTAAGAATAGCGCGCACACCAGTAAGTCCAAAACTACACGGAGGTGGCCCCTATTGTCAGGGAGACAACTGGACAGTTAGAGGTGATGGGTTGCTGAGCAACACCTATAAGTGGTATTCTTGGGATGGCACGTATATGAATGAAGACAGTGTTTTGACCTTAGCCGATATGGAGTTGCTGGGAGCCGGGAACCCATTTTTCTTTGGAGAGTTGGTAGATATGCCCACAGCAATCTATGGCACACAGGTAAGCGAATATGGTTGCGAGAGTGCTTACTCAAGGTTGGAAACGATAGTGAAGCCATCACCCGAAGCGTTCTTTGTAGTGGATAGCACAGCAAGCGATGTAGCTCGGGGTTTAGATGGGACGATGTCAGGAAATGTTCCGTTGGAGGTAACGTTTATCAATCTTAGTGGACCAGATTCAAGTCAATTGAGCTATACATGGACATTTGGAAACTATGAGAACTACACAGAAATCGAAGGTGATCCACAAACTTTCACCTTCGAAGAGATCGGCACATTTACAGTTGAGTTGGTAGCAGATAATGGACAGTGCACTGACTCACACTTGTTGTTAATCAGAGCAGATCGGGTGACAAATTTCTTTATACCCAACGTGTTTACACCGAACGGAGATAACAACAATGATTTGTTTGAGTGGGAGATTGAAGGCATAGATAATTTCCAAATGGTAGTCTATAACCGATGGGGAAAGAAAGTCTTTGAAACCACAGAGATAGATGATTACTGGGACGGCACACGGATGAATGGAGGATCAGAGTGTGATCCGGGCACCTACTTCTATGTGATTACTGGACAGGAGCAAACTCTGGATGCAGAAAACGTAGAGTGGAGAGGTGATCTTACCCTCATTCGGGAAGAATAAACCCAAATCTAGAATTAGAAAAAACCCTTGAGTTATTACTCAAGGGTTTTTTATTATACAGCGTTAAAGTTTTTATCCGTTAACATGCTGCGTTTAGATTTGCATCGTGATATGTATTGCTGATAGCGGATCAACTAAAACTGATTGGGCTTTAATCAAGAAAGAAGACCAGTCAACGAATGTTGATTTGAGTTATTCTAGTCGGGGGTTGAATCCATTTTATAATACTATAGAGGAGATATCATCTGTAGTTGTCAATGTAATTCCTTCAGAACAAAGAAGCGCGGTTAGTCAACTCTTCTTTTATGGAGCAGGCTGTTCCAATAATGATAAAAAAAAGCTTGTTAGGCAGACCTTAGAGAGCGTCTTTATCAATGCGGAAGTTACTGTAAACCACGACCTACTCGGTGCAGCTCGAGCTGCTGCCCAACATGAAAAGGGGATCGTTAGCATTTTGGGTACTGGTTCCAACTCTTGTCACTATGATGGAAACGTGATCATAGATAATATTCCGAATCTTGGGTTTATATTGGGCGATGAAGGAAGTGGATCTGCACTTGGAAAAGCGTTAGTGCGCGCACGTTGCTATCGCGATATGCCAAAGGGACTGGCAAGACAGTTTGACGACCGTTTTAACTTTGATTTCGATCAAATGCTAAACAAGGTGTATTCTGAGCCGATGCCTAATCGATACATGGCAGCTTTTGCACCATTTTGCTCCGAATTTCGAAACGATACGTTCATACAAAGTTTGTTGCTAAATGTCTTTGAAAATTTTGTCAAAACCCATTTGATTAAATATGATTCAATGGATTTAAAGCATCACTTTATAGGTTCAATTGCATATAACTTTAAAGAGGAGTTGTTTGCGGTTTTAAAAAATAATGGATTGAAATCGGGGCGTGTGATTCAGAAACCAGTTTCATCATTGGTTCAATACCATAAGAGCAGCAATGGAATTTAACAAGATGCTCAGTCATATCGATCGATTTAAGCATTTGCCACTTCTAGGAACCGATGCCCATGAGGTGGTTTTACCGGAAATGGCGCGTCAGCGTGCGATGGCTATGCAACGTGACCAAAACCCTCGGATCAGTAGTGTTGCAATAACGATGTTTCCTGAAGCAGGCGAAACTCATTTGCTTCTGATTAAAAGACAATCATACAAAGGTGTTCACAGCGGGCAAATAGCTTTCCCTGGTGGGAAGCAGGAGGTTCAGGATGGTTCTTTGGAGTCAACGGCTCGCAGAGAAATGAAAGAAGAAATCGGCATCCCAACCGGTCTTCCAAACCTTGTTCGCGCACTATCAGAGGTTTATATTCCACCGAGTAGGTTTTTAGTTCATCCTTTTGTTTTTTATATTAACGCGTTACCAAATTTGGTCAAACAAGAAAGAGAGGTGAGTCAAGTATTGAAAGTTCCGTTAAGTCTTATTTTGGATGATGACAGCATTCAATTTGGCGGCATTAAAATGTCTAATGGTATGCGAATAAAATCACCATATTTTAATTTTGATGGTCATCAAATATGGGGTGCAACAGCAATGATGTTAAGTGAGCTAAGACATATGATAAAACAATTGAAGGTATGAGGAAGTGTTTGACGATTTCTATGATTTTACTGATTAATGCCAGCCTATTTGGTCAACCTCCATTGAGTAAAAAACTTCAAAAAGAAAAAGCTGAGTTTGAAGCGCAAATTGAGGCAGAAAAAAAGTATGACTCTTTGATCAATAAGGCTGATAAGGCCTTCAAAGAAAACGACTATGTACTGGCGAGAATGTCTTTTGAAGAAGCGAAACAATACAATTCAGATAACGGTCAATGGCTTGAGTCCAAAGTGAATGATTTGGATATTCTGATGGCCAAAAACGCGGCTAGAGAAGTGGACTCCATATTGGTTACCCTTACTCCAAAAGAGGTGAGTAAAATTGATGATTCAAGCGAAAAGACGCGTCAGGTAGTTATGCGAGAAGAGGCGCCACACCGATCGAAAATAATCACAATTGAAGAAGATTCAAGTTTGACCGGCCTTGATACAGTGCAGAACCCTGGTAAGGAGAAAAAACTTGAGGAACCAAAAAAAGAAAGGATTCTGAAACCGGCATCTGCGCCTGCTGGCCAAACGCCAAAACCAAGTGAGGAAGAACATGTTGAACGCAAAGTGAAAGAAGATTTTTCGAAGTATGATGATGGACTCACAGAAGAAACCTTCATTCTTGATAATCATGAAGTGCTCAGAATCGTTGTAAAAGAGGGCATGGATGTCATGGTTTTCAAAAAAGTAAAACACAAATGGGGAGGAGAGTTTTACTTTTTAGATGATGTAGGCACCTCTTCAAGGTATTGGATAGATCAGGTCGAAAAATTCAGAGAAAAGCATGGTAACGATTCTAATCAATAATACCGTTTGGAAACATGCTTTTTCTAATACTTTTGCCAGCACATTAATAAAGACACAAATCATTTGTAATGAGTAAATATCAAGCCCAGATCGATAGTTTCATGGCTGGAGTTAAAGCCAAGAATGTAAATGAGACAGAGTTTTTGCAGGCTGTTGAAGAAGTAGCCGAAACTGTTATTCCATTCATCGAAGAAAACCCTCAATATAATAAATCAAATTTGCTCGAGCGCATGGTTGAGCCAGAGCGTGTGCTTATGTTTCGTGTTCCCTGGATTGATGATCAAGGAAACTTTCAAGTGAACCGGGGTTATCGAATTGAGATGAATTCAGCAATCGGCCCATACAAGGGCGGGCTTCGTTTCCATCCATCCGTCAACCTGAGTATTCTTAAATTTTTGGCATTTGAGCAAGTTTTCAAGAACTCTCTTACCACCTTACCAATGGGCGGAGGAAAAGGAGGTTCAGACTTCGACCCGAAGGGTAAGTCAGATAATGAAGTGATGCGTTTTTGTCAAAGTTTTATGACTGAATTGGCTCGCCACATCGGCCCAGACACAGATGTTCCTGCTGGTGACATAGGAGTTGGTGGTCGCGAAATCGGTTATATGTTTGGTCAATACAAGCGCATTCGAAATGAATTTACGGGCGTTCTTACAGGAAAAGGTCGTTCTTATGGTGGCAGCCTTATTCGCCCCGAAGCAACTGGTTATGGAAACGTTTATTTCGCCCAGGAAATGCTTAAAACCAAAAATGAGGAATTCAAAGGGAAAAAGGTTATCATCTCAGGTTCCGGTAATGTTGCCCAGTTTTCACTACAAAAAGCTATTCACTTTGGAGCCAAAGTGTTAACGGTTTCAGATTCTTCCGGTTATGTTTATCGTGCAGATGGGTTCCACTCAGAACATCTGGATGCTATAATGGAATTGAAAAACGTGAAGCGAGGCAGGATAAGCGAACTACTCGATAAGTTTAAGGATATAGAGTTTGTTGAAGGAGAAAAGCCATGGGGTGTGCCGTGTGATATTGCGCTTCCTTGTGCCACGCAAAATGAATTAAATGGAGACGATGCAGCCAAGCTTTTAAGCAATGGTTGCATGTGTGTGAGTGAAGGTGCCAATATGCCATCTAC
>JBBDRU010000158.1:30003-36183 GCA_040905305.1 Salibacteraceae bacterium
GGCTTCATAAAAGTAGCCGATGCAATGATTGCTCAGGGTCATGTTTAATCTGACAGAATAACAAAGCAAAAGCAGCTGCATGGCTGCTTTTTTAATTTAAGAGAAAATTATGTACGGTAAATTACAGCAACACTTAAACGATGAATTGAAGTCCATAAAGGATTCAGGTCTTTTTAAAAAAGAACGAGTAATTACTTCAGAGCAAGGAGCTACCATAACTATAGATACAGGACAAGAAGTGCTCAATTTTTGTTCGAACAACTACCTTGGCCTGTCTTCTCACCCAAAAGTTGTTTCAGCAGCAAAAAAAGCCTTGGATACGCATGGTTTTGGAATGTCAAGTGTGCGATTTATTTGTGGCACTCAGGATATTCACAAGCTACTTGAAAAGAAAATAGCGGAATTTTTAGAAACCGAAGACACCATCTTATATGCCGCTGCGTTTGATGCAAATGGCGGTATTTTCGAACCTCTATTCGGGCCAGAGGATGCGATTATTTCTGATTCCCTGAACCATGCCAGCATTATCGATGGTGTTCGTCTTTGCAAAGCAAAACGGTTTCGATATGTCAATAATGATATGGCTGATTTGGAGGAGCAGCTAAAAGCAGCAAAAGATGCTCGGTTCAAAATCATCGTTACAGATGGTGTCTTCTCTATGGATGGTTATGTTGCGCAATTGGATAAGATATGTGATTTAGCCGATATGTACGATGCCTTGGTAATGGTGGATGAATGTCACGCCACCGGATTTATAGGTAAAACCGGGCGGGGAACCGTGGAGCTAAAGAACGTTATGGGTAGAGTTGACATCATAACCGGAACGCTTGGTAAAGCACTTGGCGGTGCAATGGGAGGTTTTACCACAGGTAGAAAAGAGATCATCGAAGTATTACGGCAGCGTTCTAGGCCTTATTTATTTAGTAACTCGTTGGCTCCGAGTATTGTTGGTGCGTCAAATGCTGTATTTGATATACTTACTGAAACTACTGAGCTGAGAGATAAACTTGAGCAGAACATTGATTATTTCAAAAAGGAAATCAAGTCAAAAGGATTTGATATAAAAGATGGCGACTCTGCCATAGTTCCTATCATGCTCTATGACGCGGCTCTTTCACAAACATTTGCCGATCGACTGCTTGAAGAAGGGATTTATGTCATTGGCTTTTTCTATCCTGTTGTGCCGAAAGGCCAGGCTAGAATTCGTGTTCAGCTCTCTGCAGCGCACGAACAAGCACATTTGGATAAGGCTATTTTGGCCTTCGAAAAAGTCGGCAAAGAATTAGGAGTGATAAAGTAAACAACTTATAGCATAAAAACTTTTTGCAACTGTTTGATGCGGTTAAAAATAGTTCTATCTTTGCGCCCCTTTTTTGAGGGATTAAAACATTGGAACCGTGAGTCATTTGAGTTATAAAACAATCTCTGCCAATAGCGAAACTGCTGATAAGCAGTGGGTAGTGGTAGATGCTAAGGGTCAAACCTTAGGTCGCTTCGCATCGCATGTTGCCTTTATTTTAAGAGGTAAGCATAAAACTAACTTTACGCCCCATGCTGATTGTGGTGACAACGTCATTGTTGTTAACGCAGAAGAAGTTGTTCTTTCTGGCAATAAGCTAGAAACGAACAAGCGAATCTGGCATACGGGTTTTCCAGGTGGCCAACGCTCGCGCACGGCAGAGGAAACGCTTTCCCGAAAGCCAGAAGATTTGGTAGAGTATGCTGTAAAAGGTATGCTTCCAAAAAGTAAACTCGGTCGCCAATTATTTAGAAACCTATATGTCTATACTGGAAACGAGCATCCTCATTCAGCTCAGCAACCAAAGACAATCGATATCAACGCAATAAAGTAAGATGGACGTTATAAATGCCTTAGGTCGCAGAAAAACTAGTGTTGCTAGAGTTTACCTCAGCAAAGGAAAAGGGAATGTGACCATTAACGATCGTGATTATAAATCATACATCGACACCGCTTTCCTTCACCATAAATTACTTCATCCATTCAATGTTACAGAAACTGCAGGGCAGTATGACGTGAAAATTGTTGTTCACGGAGGAGGTGTAAATGGCCAGGTAGACGCGATGAGCCTTGGGATTTCAAGAGCTCTGGTAAAAATAAATGAAGAACTTAAACCTGCTTTAAAATCAGAAGGTTTGATGACTCGTGACCCAAGAATGGTAGAACGTAAAAAGCCTGGTCAGAAAAAAGCTCGTAAGCGCTTCCAGTTCAGCAAGCGTTAATTTATACATATTTAAACTGTTTAGAATCTAAATCAGCGGGACTTCCTTCAAGGGCTACCCGCTGATTGTTTAATTAAAAAGAAGGTAAACATGGCAAGAACCAATTACAATGATCTGCTTGAGGCAGGAGTGCACTTCGGTCACTTAAAAAGAAAGTGGAATCCAAATATGGCTCCTTATATTTTTATGGAGCGCAACGGGATTCACGTTATCGATTTGCACAAAACTGTTGCTAAGGCTGAAGAAGCTGCCGCTGCATTAAAGCAGATTGCTCGATCCGGAAAGAAAATTTTATTCGTATCGACCAAAAAGCAAGCGCGTGAATCTCTTGAATCAAGAGTTAAGGAGGTAAATATGCCATATGTTACCGAGCGCTGGCCTGGTGGAATGCTCACGAATTTTGTTACAATTAGAAAGGCCATTCGCAAAATGTCATCCATCGATAAGATGAAAACAGATGGTACGTTTGAAACTATGTCGAAGCGCGAGCGTCTTCAAGTTGATCGCCAGCGTGAAAAGCTCGATAAAGATTTTGGAAGCATTGCTGATCTAACACGATTACCCGCTGCGTTATTCATTATTGACATCAATAAAGAGCATATTGCTGTTCGCGAAGCAAGGAAATTGAATATTCCAACATTTGCTATTGTGGATACAAACGCAGATCCACGTGCTGTTGATTTTGCAATTCCAGGAAATGACGATGCCTCTAAGTCTATTGATATGGTTGTGTCTATTATGACAGAAGCCATTAAAGAAGGTTTGTCAGAGCGTAAGAATGAAAGAGAAAAGGAAAAGACAAAGGCCGACAAGTCAGACGAAGATCAAGCTGAAGTGAAGCAAGAAGTTGAGGAGTCTGCGGAATAAAATCGAAGTATTAACCAAGAATTATTAGAAGAATGTCAAAAATTACAGCTGCCGAAGTAAATAAACTGCGCCAGATGACTGGCAGTGGGATGATGGATTGCAAAAATGCGCTGGTTGAATCAGAAGGCGATTTTGATAAGGCAATTGAAATTTTAAGAAAGAAAGGTCAAAAAGTAGCCGCCAAGCGAGGAGATCGAGAAGCATCTGAAGGTTTGGTTGTGGCAAAGTCTAACGGATCAAACAAAAGAGGCGTTATTTCTGTATTAAGTTGTGAAACGGACTTTGTTGCGAAAAATTCTGAGTTTGGTGAGACAGCAAACAAATTTGTAGATATTGCCTTGAATGCCAATGTGAAATCTGTAGATGATCTAAAGGGTCAGCAATATCAAGACGGGCTGACGATTGGAGAAAAGATCACAGAAATGATCGGTAAGATCGGAGAGAAAATTGACATATCAGAATTTGCAGTGATTGAAGGTGAAACGGTAATTTCTTACAATCACCCCGGTAATCAAGTTGCTTCTATTGTTGCCTTGAATCAATCTGGAGAAAAAATAAGCGAGGCCGGAAGAGATGTGGCTATGCAAATTGCAGCAATGAATCCAATTGCTCTCAATAAAGACAATGTACCACAGGAGGTAATTGATAAAGAAATCGAGATCGGAAAAGATTTGGCGCGTCAAGAAGGTAAGCCTGAAGAAATGCTTGAGAAAATTGCTACGGGCAAACTCAACAAATTCTTTAAAGAAAGCACACTGCTGAGCCAAGCCTTTATTAAAGACAATAAAAAATCGGTAGAGCAAATGTTGAAAGACATTGACGGAAATCTAACGGTTTCCGACTTCAAGCGATTCGCACTCAGTTAAATGAAGTGAAACAATTTAAAAGAGCGATGTTAACATCGCTCTTTTTTTTGGTCTTATGTTTTACGTTCAAAGCATTTGGGTGATCAATGATGTAAAAAATGAAATAAGTTTGCCATATGACTGAGAAAAAATACAAAAGGGTGCTTTTAAAGCTGAGTGGTGAGGCACTCATGGGAAATAAAGAATATGGAATTGATGATGAGCGCTTGATGCAATACGGCAAAGAGATCAAGGAAATTGTTGATCGAGATATCGAGGTTGCAATTGTCATAGGTGGCGGAAATATATTTCGGGGCGTTCAGACCGAGGGCTCCATGATTGACCGTGTTCAAGGTGATCACATGGGGATGTTGGCAACAGTTATAAACAGCCTTTCATTGCAATCAGCATTGGAATCTCTGGGGTTAAAAACCAGGCTTCAAACAGCTATCAAGATGGAGCAAATTGCCGAACCATTCATTCGAAGAAAGGCAGTTCGTCACCTTGAAAAAGGCAGGATTGTGATTTTTGGAGCAGGAACTGGAAACCCATATTTTACAACGGATACTGCGGCTTCATTGAGGGCAATAGAAATAGAGGCAGATGTGATTTTAAAAGGAACCAGGGTAGATGGTATTTATTCTGCTGATCCCGAGAAGGACTCAACGGCCACCAAGTTTGATAACCTATCTTTTTCTGAGGCAATTGCTAAAGACCTGAATGTTATGGATATGACTGCCTTTACCTTGTGCCGGGAGAACAATGTGCCGATCATTGTTTTTGATATGAATAAACCCGGAAATTTGTCGAGGGTCGTTCAGGGAGAACAAATCGGAACATTGGTTGAACTGTAAAGTCTGATGTGTTATTTTGCAGACTTAATTTTATTTTCAGATGGAAGAGATTAGTATGATTTTGAGCATTGCCAAAGACTCGATGCATGCGGCAATAGAACACTTGCAAAAAGAATTGGTTAAAATTAGAGCAGGTAAGGCGTCTCCTTCTATGCTGGAAGGGGTTATGGTAGATTATTACGGGTCGATGACTCCTCTCAATCAAGTGGCCAATGTGAACACCCCTGACCCCAGAACACTTTCTATTCAACCTTGGGAAAAAGCAATGTTGGAACCCATTGAAAAAGCCATAATGTTGGCTAATTTAGGTTTGAATCCGCAGAATAATGGCGAGTTGATCATGATTAATGTTCCAGCTTTAACCGAGGAAAGAAGAAAAGAACTGGTCAGGCAAACAAAGGCGGAAGGCGAGCATGCAAAGGTGTCTATTCGAAATGCACGTAAAGACGCAAATGATGAAATAAAGCACCTTCAAAAGGAGTCCATTTCTGACGATCTTGCCAAGAAAGCAGAAGACGATGTGCAAAAATTAACCGATGATTTTATTAAGAAGGTTGATGAGCACCTGGCAAAGAAGGAAAAAGATATTATGACGGTTTAATCTTGATTAGTCGCCCAAACAGTGGTGCCCTCAGAACAGTTTTTGCACATCTCTATCTCACTCCTGGATTTTAAGATACTTGATCTGAAATTTCTATAAGCTTCAGATTTCCAAATACTTTTAAATCCTTGGTTTTTCACATCGCCCATTACATGGGTTGCGTCCTTATCAAAACAACAAGGTACTACTTTTCCATCCCAAGTGATAACTGCGCCAGACCACATTCTCCAGCAATGGTTGTTTAATGGGTTTTTTATGACCCATTTCCCACTACTTGTTTGCTTGTATCTAGAAAATTTATCAATGGTTGGGATCAATGGATTTCCATCTTCAAAATCATAAACCTGGGCGGTTTTTAATCGTACCTCGTCAACGCCAAGTTTTTTACCAAGTGCTTTTACTTCATCGACCTGATGCTGGTTAGGGCGAACAACTAGAAATTGAAAAACGACATGAGGAGTAGGCGATTTGAGTTGCTTTTTCCAGCTTAAAATGTTTTTTGTTCCCTCAACTACTTTATCCAAACTGCCTTCTTTCCTGTAACTCTCGTAGGTGCCTTGCTCCGTTCCATCAATCGATATTATCAATTGATCAAGGCCTGACTGAACAGTGAGTTTAGCACGCTGGTCGTTTAAAAAATGTGCATTTGTGCTTGTCGAAGTGTAAATGCCTGCATTTCCTGCTTTTTTTACCAAGTCAAAAAACTTAGGATGTAAATACGGCTCTCCTTGAAAATAGAAATTAATGTATGAACAATAGGCTTTTACATCAT
>JBBDRU010000159.1:0-6473 GCA_040905305.1 Salibacteraceae bacterium
ACCTGGATATTGAAGGTGTTTGTGTTTCGGGTGGAAGCGCCTGTAGCTCAGGGTCGAGTATTGGTTCTCATGTAACTTCGGCTTTGCAAATTCCGTCTAACCGACCCGTTGTTCGATTTTCGTTCAGTAAATTCAACACCAAAGAAGAGATCGACATTACCATAGATAAACTTAAATCCATTTATAAATTACCAGCAATAGCTTGATTACGTGAGTGAGCTAAAGGTCACCTTTCTTGGTACAGGCACATCGATGGGTGTTCCTGTTATTGGTTGCGATTGCAATACATGTAAGAGTGAAGATCCTAAAGATAACCGACTTAGAACAAGTGCACTGATTCAAAAGGGAGATAAAAACATTGTTATCGATAGTGGTCCTGATTTTAGGTATCAGATGCTCCGGTCAGGCATTCGGAGTTTAGAGGCATTGATTTTTACGCATGAGCACAAAGATCACACAGCTGGAATGGATGATGTTCGGGCATTTAATTTTATTCAGCGGAGAGCCGTTGACGTATATGCCTCTTCTGATGTGGAGAAGGTGTTAAGAAGCGATTTTCATTACGCGTTTGCGGATACGAAGTATCCTGGAGTACCTGAAATAAACATTCATCAAATCAGCGCTCAGAAAGAGTTTTATATCGGTGATCTGAAAATTACTCCTATTCAGGTTTACCATCATAAAATGCCCGTGTTGGGATTTAGAATAGAAGACTTCACCTATATCACAGATGCCAACTATATTCCTCCGGAGGAGCTTAAAAAAATTGAAGGGTCAAAAGTGTTGGTTTTAAATGCTCTTCGGCAAACCAAACACATCTCGCACTTTTCACTTAACCAAGCGGTAGAACTTGTTTCAAAACTGGCTCCTGATCGAGCTTATTTAACACATATAAGCCATCAAATGGGAAAGCATAAAGAAGTGAGTAACCTGCTTCCTAAAAGTATTGAAATATCTTACGATCAACAAGTTGTGGTTGTTTAATTAGTCTTATACTTCAATCGCTTTCCCAACTAGTTCCATTTCGAAAAATGGTGAGTTTGATGATTTGCTCTTCAGGGTCTTTTTATTGTACTTCCATTTCTCTTTGGGGTTAAAAAGACAGAATTCAAATTCACTCCCCTTTTCCAGTTCGGGTTGTTTTAACCCAAGAATATTTCTTGGATTCAGACTGAAGGCAAGAATAAACTCATCCCATGTGATTTCTTTTGAGAGGTACATGTTATAAGCCGATAATGCTGTTTCGAGCATAGTCATTCCATACGCAGCCTGATCAAATTCAACGTCTTTTTGCTCAATATTCTCCGGTGAATGGTCGCTATGAACCGTGTTAATAACACCTTTCTTAAGCGCTTGAATCAATGCTTTTCGATCTGATTCAGTTCTAAGCGGAGGTGTGATTTTGAAATTTGTATCGAAGCTTGACAATTGGGTTTCATTAAAAAGCAAATGTGCCAATGACACTCCGGCACTGATATTCTGACCTTCTTTCTTTGTCTTTTCGATAAGTTCAATGCTGCCTTTGGTGCTAATGCCACTAATATGCAGTCTGCTTTGAGTGTATTTGAGTAAATAAAGATCTCTGTTAACCATCAGCTCTTCGGCAAGATCAGGTGTTGATTTTAATCCTAGTCCGGTATTGTGAGCGCTTTCATTGACCATTCCTCCGGGAGCAACACGTTCATCCATGGGGTAGGATATCAAAAGACCATTAAAACTTCTAACATAATCTAATGCGCGTTTCATCATGTTCACATCAGCCAATGCTATTTTACCATCGCTGAATGCTATTGCACCTGATTGGTGCATGTCAAACATTTCGCTCAGCTCCTGACCTTCCGTGGACTTTGTAATAGATCCAACGGGGTGCAGGTAAACTCCGTTTTGTCCTGAAGCGCTTAATATGAATTTTATATTACTCTTGGAATCTATGACAGGGGAAGTATTTGGTAAAATACAAAGCCGGCTAAACCCACCGCTTCTAGCGGCAGAGGTAAGGCTATGGAAGTCTTCCTTTTCTTCAAAACCCGGTTCCCCGGAGTGACAAAAAGTATCAACCAAAGCCGGAAATAACAACATCCCTTTTGCATCAATCACACGTTTTGCTGCTGATTCTTTAGGATTTATAGAATCAATAGATCCTTTGTTGATCAAGACACTTATTACTTTCCCGTTTTTTGGGTGACCAGGGTAGATCAGCTTGGCATTTTTAATCAGGGTTTTCATCGGGTGAAGATTTTCAATAGAATGGTTTCTAGGATCAGAATTAAAGCGGCAAACAAGATAAATAATGGCCAAAGCTCAGTATTCATATTTGCTTGTGAAATCGATCCCGCAAACTCTGAATCTAAGTTTTGAAACAGGGCTACGTCCATCTGCCTGCCTTCAAAGTATTTTTGAATTTCGGCAGCTGAAGGTGGGGCAATCGAGGATTCTGATCGACTGTAATTGATGGAAAAGCTTTGGATCGGAGTTTCTTCTTGTTGTGAACTGTAGAGCGAGTAAACACCAGCAGTTGTCACTTGTCCGTTTAACAACAATCCATCATATGTAATACCCGGGTAAAATACGATGGAGTCTTTTTCGCGTTTTAAAACAACCCCTTCTTTGTTGTGACGAGAATAAATGCGTTCGGTTTCAATCGGATATTCGAGGGGCTTGCTTCGGCCAGATGTGGTTGCCATGTTGATCAACACGGGAACAAAAAGCGCATGATTTTGAAAATTGGTTTGTGTTTCCTTTAGAGGAACAGTGATAATGTAGAGCTTTCCGCTTTCTATTGTTTTGGAAGCGAGGAAGGGACTGCCATTTGGAAAGGATAATATGTTATCGCTAAAACTGTTTCGTTCCAAATTATAATGACTTGAAACGAAGGGCAGGTTAATGTTTTTATCTTGTTGCTCAAACACATTGGAGAGCAAAGGATTGTTGTACTCTATTTGATTGACATTCAGTGAAGTGGTGTCCAGATTTCCTATGGCTAACCCAAATGTATTGCTCAAGGATTTTTTGGCGGATTCATCCAGTTTTTCCGGCAATACCAGCAGGACATTATTTCCGTTTTTTAGTTGATCTAATGCCAGTGCGCTAAATCCGCTGCTAAAATTAGTTACACTGTTAAAAATCAAAAGGTTAGATCTGATGAGGGAGTCCTGTATTACACTACCTTGGTCAAAAGAAGTGAAGGAAAATCGATCGCTACTAAATAGGCGTTCAAAGGTTAAACTTTCTTTAAGCTCACTATATATGGCGGCAACCTTGAGTTTCTGAGTTACATCTAAGCTGAAATAAAGTGAATTGTCAAACTCGATTGGAGAGTCCTCTACTTCTATGCGGCCACTGAAAATACCTTTTTTAGTGGCTAAGAAATAAAATGATGAATCGATGTAGGTATTTTCTTCTATCGTTATAATCGGTGATGCGACCAATTCATCATTGATAATGACATCTATTTTTTTATCGATTACTGCTTGTTCTCCGTGGTTTGTAACTCTAAAATGAACGGTTTGCTCCAATCCAACCTGGGTTAGTGGAACATCCAGCCAAACACTATCAATGCTCAAATTGGGTGTTTTCGAACCGACAAGTGGTAAAACCGTGAAACGCTCATTGCTATCGACAGAAATTGCTGTAGAGTCCAGCATGCTGTTAAAGTCGCTGATCAGGAAGTTATGCGTAATGCCACCTTTTTCATTGGTGTTTTGCATCATAAAGCGCAATACTTCTGAAATCGATCGGTGTTGAGGCTCAATTTTTACTTCATCGATTCGGGTTAGTAAATCCTGAAAGCCAAGGCTGCGTTTTTCTCCTGCGCTAAATGCATTTGTGATCAGCTGGAAGCGCATATTTTCAGAGTACTCTGACGATAATTCATAAGCGAGTTGGGTTGCCTCATTTAGCAGTGCGCCTTGAGTGCCCTCAGCCTGCATACTGAATGAGTTGTCAATGTAAATCCGCACAAGCTGGGTTTCAACGGCTTTTGATTGATCACCAAAAGGTATGATTGGTCGTGCAAACGCAAAGATAATTGCTGTTAATATCAGCAATCTGCTCAATAAAATGAGGAGATGTTTGAGTTCGTTTTTAGTTTGCGATTTGGCCTTGATTTCTTTAAGCAAAGAAACATCAGAGAAATAAAGCTTTTTGTAGCGTCTAAATTGAAAAAGATGAATGATGATAGGAATGCTGAGCAAACCTAGTGCCCAAAGAATTGAAGGAGAGCTGAAGACCATTAAAGCGCAAAGGTATTAGTTGTGGCGCTTCTGAACATTTAATTCAATTCAATTTTTAACACAAAGTAGGGTGGGTCATTTTCCATCTCTTTGATTTCGTAGGCAATATCGTGACCAGAAATTTTACGTAATCGCATCAACCCACTGCTTTTTGATTTTTGAGTTTCCTCCCAATTTTTATGAAGGATCGTATTCAGCTTGCTGGTGCTTAATTCATTAATGCTTTTAAGGGTGCGTTCAACAACCTCCTGTTTGGACTCTTCGATGAAATTACCACTATACATGGCGTACCTATCTTCATACTTCTGGAGCATGAAAACACCGGGTTTTCCATTCTGGTTTAATCTACTATATGCATGTTTTGCTACATTCTTAAGCAGTTCTGTCATTACAGCACTCATTCCCATCGACTCTTCTTCCTCATTGAGTGCAGTGTCGATTTGATTTGAAAGATGGTTTACATTTTCTTCATGAAGTAAGCCTTTAAATATAATCTGAGCATTGCAGCTAACCATATCTTTATGAAGCGCTATGGCATCTTGAATATAGTTTACAGCTACCTCTTCGTTATAATCGGTTTTGTCGATCGCAATGTTGAGGTTTAGGTAGTAGAAGAAGCCATCACCAACCGGAGCAAACTCAAAATTGATTTTTCCGGATGACTTTCTCGCCATATCAATTAAACCCAGGCCAGCACCTCCTTTAGTCGAGAAACCGGAATTATTCAAAATATCCAGGTAATATTCCTTTAATTCAGCAGGGTCTTTTGCTACGATGGTTGAAAGGTTCTCTTCTAAAACTAATTTAACGTCCTTGGAAACCCAGTTTCCGTAGGTGATACTATATGCCTGATCTTTTCTATTGATGATGAATAAGCCGCCTTCAAACGGACTTCCGGTGTTGTCATGGTATTGATGTCGGGTAATGTTTTGCAATCCCTCCACCATTAAATAATATACCTTCTTTGCAACCTTAGGACTATCAAGCTCACGCAAGTTGCCCTCCGTCAAGAAAAGAATATTGTCCGTTAACTCGGAGTTAAAACTTCCCCTGCAGGCAAATAGGAATTGTTCCGAATCGATCTTTCGACCGGTTTCATGAACAATATTAAAGGCTGATTTTTTAGTTGCTAAAGACATATTTGTCGTTAGACAAAAGTTATAATTGTTCGTTAAATAGAAAGGCCACTAATTTAAATGTTTATGCTTGATTCTTACAAAAATGATATTGAATGGTCAATCAGTAACCAAAAACGCATTGCCTCTTTAAAGAAAAGGATGCAAAAAGAGAGACGTATAGATCATATAATCAACGGTTTGCATGAGGATGTTTTTGATGAAATTGATTGCTTAAAATGTGGGAATTGCTGCAAAACAACAGGGCCATTATTTAATTCAATGGATATTAAAAGGCTTTCAAAAGTCCTAAAAATGCCTGAAAAGGAATTTGTGCGAGAATATTTGCGCTTGGATGAAGACCATGATTTTGTGTTTAAAACCATGCCTTGTCCATTTCTGGGAGAGGATAATTATTGTCAGGTTTATGAATCACGACCAAGGGCATGTCGGCAGTTTCCGCACACTGATGAACGCGGTCAGCTGAACATTTATCACCTCACGAGAAAAAACGCAAAAATCTGCCCTGCTGTTAGCAAAATCATCCAACAATTAGATAAAATGCTATGAAATTAACCAGGTTCAGGAAGGTAGTGATATCTTTTTCATAGGTTTATTCAAAAACGACACAAAGAAAAGTGAGCCAAATGAATAGTAAACAACATCGATGATATCAGCCGTAAAAACAGGGTTAAAATAGGGTAGAACCCCCTCAAAGTAAATGCTCATCAGCACGGTGATGATTACTATGTCTTGCACTTTGATCACATAATCACTCCATCTTTTGCTTAAGCTTTGAATAGTGATTAACGCGGTTTTTAATAATAATGGCATCACGATTATGTCTTCGAAATAGCTGGTAAGAAATGACGGAGCCTGCCCCGTTAACTCAACTAATTTGTAGCAAATGAAACTACTTAATAGCGCGATATGTAGGAGGGTGTGCATACAGATCAGTGTGCAAATGCAGTTGTTAGGTAAACCAGAAATGCGATGATGGCGTAAAGTATGAGTTGCACGATCTGAACGGGGCGTTTTAGAATTTTTACCCAAAGTTGGTCATCAGGAAACACCTGAATGATAGGAACTCGATGATCGCCTTTTTCTTCCCGGATGCGTTTTTCAT
>JBBDRU010000160.1:0-1098 GCA_040905305.1 Salibacteraceae bacterium
GATTTTCCCCAACCAATGCATTTTTCATCCTTTCAATGGGGGGCACCCAGCCATACCGGTCGCCCAGCAAGCCAATAAAAAACGGCCGGCAACGGCGTATTTCGTCAAGGCAGACTTTCAGCACATTGGCTTCACGTTCATCTTCCTGCGGTATGGAGGTGGTATCCACGCCCCAGCGGAGGTCAACAATTTCGAGCTTGATACGTCGCTGTTGGAGTTCTTCTTCTACACGTGGAAAAACAATGTGTTTCAGATAGTCCCGCTCCGCCTGCATATCGGCAAAGGTGCTGCTGATAAAAATGGAGAAGGTGCGCCAGGGTACGGTTTCTTTTACTTCTGGGATATCGGCATCCGGACTGGGCTTAATTTCTTTTGGTTCACCTGTTTTCGCCTCCTTCCCGGCACCTGGGTTTTGGGAATGGCTTAATGGTTTCGGTCCGGTTGGGTTTTCAGGTTTCGGCGTTTCCTGCTTGTCCTGGGTTTCCTGTTTTTGTTCAGGTTGGTCAGATGGCCCGGTTTTGTTTTTTTTTGCCGAAGAGGTGGTTCAGAAAGTTCATGATTAATGGGTTTATTAAGTTTTCAAATCAACCCAGCCTACCTATCGGCAAAGATGCTGCTGATAAAGATGGAGAAGGTACGCCAAGGGATTGTTTTATCAGATTTGTTGAATGGTACTTTTATTGGATTCATGGAGATTTCAGTATTATTCAAATTCTACTCCCATTCTTCTAAGTTGATCACGAACCTGATCTTCACTCCAGCCCATTGCTGAAAGAAGGCCGACATAATTTTTAGTAAATGTTAGCAGATGCGGATGTTGGTGGCCAGTAGTCTGGGAAAAATTAATTAAAATTTCCACTCCCCTTCGCTCTAAGAGTTCGGCTTCTTTCAGGCAGTTTGTTTTCTTTAGCAACATAGCAATGTTGTTCAGACGAATGGCTACGTTGGGATGATCCCGTCCATAGGTCTTTTCATCGATCTTTAGCGCCCGTTCATATAAGGGCTCTGCCTCTTTCAGGCGGTTGGTGTTCTTTAGCAACATAGCCAGGTTGTTCAGATCTCTGGCTACCTCGGGATGATCTGGTCCATAGCTATTTT
>JBBDRU010000161.1:0-1096 GCA_040905305.1 Salibacteraceae bacterium
GGAATAACCTCAAGTGGTGCACTTTAATAAATCAGCATCTTTCCTTTTCTTTGATGTTACATGAACACCATCATTGATATTGATAAACTACTCCAGGGAGACCTGCTTACACTTTCGCGGGCTATCACTTTGGTAGAAAGTAGCATTCCCGTTCATCGGCAAGAAGCACTCCACCTTATCAATGCGATTTATTCGAAGCGAAAAAGCGCAATACGGATAGGAATAACAGGAATACCGGGAGTAGGTAAAAGTACGTTTATCGAACAATTTGGTAAGACAATATTGGCAGAAGGAAAAAAATTAGCCGTATTGGCTATCGACCCCAGCAGCCAAAACAGTGGCGGAAGTATTCTCGGTGACAAAACCCGCATGGAAGAACTCAGCCGCGAAAAAAGCGCATTCATTCGACCAAGCCCTTCAAGCGGAACCTTGGGCGGAGTGGCGGCTCGAACACGCGAATCAATGTTGCTTTGCGAAGCAGCAGGCTTCGATGTTATTTTGATAGAGACGGTTGGAGTGGGACAAAGCGAAACCGAGGTCATCAACATTACCGATTGTTTTATGATGTTGGCCATGCCTGGCACGGGAGATGATTTACAAGGCATAAAACGCGGCATAATGGAGGCTGCCGATATTATCGTGATCAACAAAGCTGATGGATCAAATGCAGATGCTGCAAGAAAGGCTAAAAGGCAATTGGAAATGGCGCTTCATTTATTCCCTGTTGCACAACACGGCTGGGCAACGAAAGTGCTGACTGCGTCAGCTTTGAACAACGAAGGCGTTGAAAATGCCTGGAAAACGGTAAAAGGCATGATCGGACACATGAAGGAACAAGGTCAATTTGAGCAAAAGCGACTGTTACAACAAGAACTTGCATTTGAAAAACTAACATCGGTTAGCATTTATGAGTATGTGATGCAAAACCTAGGCAAAAACACAGACATCAACCGTTTGAAAAAAGCTATCATTCAGGGCAAGCAAAATGAGTTTTCTGCTTCTTTAGAAGTGTTGGAGTCGTTGTCTAAAATGGGTTAAGCCTAATTAATTAAATACTTGACACAACCGATCGCCTTTACAATTTTTTTGGTATTTC
>JBBDRU010000162.1:0-6451 GCA_040905305.1 Salibacteraceae bacterium
AAAACAGGTAGTATATTTCTGGCAGGCTCTTACCTTGTTCGTGCGGCCATCGGTGAAGATGTGGATAATGAAACGCTCGGAGGAGCAACAACGCATTGCGAAATTTCCGGAGTTACGGATTACAAATGCAAGGACGATCAGGATGCCATCAATCGTATTCAATCGATCGTGGACAAAATGGGAGGTAGGCCAAAACTCCCATTTGATCGAAAAAAACCTAAAGCTCCAAAGCTTGATCCAAAAGAAATCTATGGTCTGTTTAGCACCCAAACCTATGACACCAAAGAGATTATCAAGCGCTTGGTGGATGACTCTGAATTTGAAGAGTACAAGGCCTTATATGGAAAATCCATTGTGACCGGGTATGCGCGAATTGAAGGCTGGGCGGTTGGAATTGTTGCTAATCAGCGTACTGTGGTAAAAAGTAAAAAAGGCGAAATGCAATTTGGTGGGGTGATTTATTCAGACAGTGCAGATAAGGCGGCAAGATTCATTATGAACTGCAACCAAAAGAATATTCCTTTGGTCTTTTTGCAAGATGTAACGGGCTTCATGGTTGGATCTCGATCAGAACAGGGTGGGATCATTAAGGACGGTGCTAAAATGGTGAATGCCATGAGCAATTCAGTAGTGCCAAAATTCACATTTATCATGGGCAATAGTTATGGCGCTGGCAACTATGCTATGTGTGGAAAAGCTTATGATCCACGATTGATTTATGCCTGGCCATCTGCAAAGTTGGCGGTGATGAGTGGAAAGTCCGCTGCTAATACTTTGCTGCAAATTGAAGTGGCATCGCTAAAGGCAAAAGGAGAAGAAATCACAGAAGAAAAACAAAAAGAGCTTTTGGATCGTATCACTGATCGCTATGAAGAACAAACATCACCTTATTATGCTGCTGCTCGCCTTTGGCTGGATGGCATCGTTGATCCGCTTGACACCAGAAAGATTGTAAGCGTGGGTATAGATATGGCGAGCAATGAGCAAAACGTAAGACGTTATAATGTTGGTGTATTGCAAACATGATGGAAAATAAAAACAATGGAATGAATTTGAATGGCAAGGCCAGTGCTGACTTTTTAATGAACAAGGTTTTTTACCTTGGATGGTTGAAAAACGCTTTTTTGATATTGCTTCTTTCCTTGATCGTAAATGCAGTTACGGCTCAAACTCCACAACGCATCGAAGCCACACGGATGGTTCAGCAAGGCGATAATAACCTACAAGTGGGAAGATATAACGATGCTATTTTCGACTATACAAATGCGATAACTACTGATCCCTATTTTGCTGAAGGTTATATAAAACGCGCATCACTCTACCAAAAACTGGGGCGATATACAGAGGCGCGCAGAGATTATGAAAAAGCCAAGCAAATGAATCCTTATTCGGCATATTTGCTTGATGCAAGTGCTAAATTGAATTTTCTTACCGAAGAATATGAAAAGGGGCTGAAAGAAATCGAACAGGCACTTGAAATGGAACCGAATAACCCTGATTACATCGACCACCGGATTGACGGGCTTATTTTGTCAGGAGAATACAGGTCTGCGCTTGATGATATTGAGCATTTGCTCGAAAATGCTTACAACACTGAGCTTACCTACTTAAAACAAGGATTGGTTTATTTTTTGGATGACGATTTGGAGATGGCAGAAAGTGCCATGTGGGAAGTGCATGATATCAATCCTGAAAATCCATTGGTGCATGATATTTTAGGGATGATTGCATTGAAAAACACTGAGTATGAAGAAGCGATTTCATTGTTTGATGAAGCCCTCAAAATAAATCCTGATTTTAGTTTAGCTTATTACAACAAAGGTGTTGCCTACCGAATGATGAATAATGAAGAAATGGCATTGAAATTTTTTGATAAAGCCATTGATAAACAATTGGAAATCTCTCAGGCGTTCTTTGAGCGCGGTTTGGTGAAGAAAGAATTAGGAAACTTTGCAGGATCCATTCAAGATTACACCAAGGTAAGCTCTTTTGATACCGTCTATTTCAACGCCATTTTTAACCGGGCTTTTGCATTTAAAATGTTGGGTGATTTTCCTTCGGCCATGCAAGATGCAAATAGCGTGATCGAACTTCGGCCAAAACAGCCGGAAGGGTATGCAATGCGGGGAAAGATTTACATGCTCTTCGGTAACTTTGACGATGCTATTGAAGATTTTACAGAATCCTTGAATTGGGATTCAGATCAGCCGGAAGTGCAATTTAATATGGGACTGGCCATGTTGTTTGACCATCGCCTGAAAGACGGTTGTGCTCAGCTTCAACGTGCAGTCGATGCCGGTTACACTAAGGGGTATGATGCTTATGAGAATTTTTGTGGACCATAATGAAAACTGATCAACTCCGATGAAAATCGCCTTTGTCCATGATTGGTTCACCGTTCCGGGTGGTGCTGAAAAGGTGGCGTCTCACATCATCGATTTGATGCAACCGTCAAGTGTTTTTGCCCTTTTCAACTTTATGGATTTTCGCATTCAGCAATCGATAACCGGAGGGAGAGGGGTCAAGACTTCTTTCCTCCAGCAAGTTCCTGGAGCTATGGAGCATTATCGCTACCTCGCTCCGTTTTATCCGAAGGCCATCGCTGGAATTGATGTTTCCGGATATAACGTCATCATATCTTCCTCCTGGATGGCCGCCAAAGGAGTGCGCAAAAGTGCCGATCAAATTCATATTTCATACTGTCACACTCCGATGCGTTTTGCCTGGGACTTGGAAGAAACTTACCTCAAAAAGTACGGTTACCATCAAGGATGGAAACGCAAGTTGATGAAGTTTTTCATCCAACGCTTAAAACGCTGGGACATCAAATCAGCACAAAATGTGGATTTCTTTATCGCAAACTCTCATTTTGTTGCCCACCGTATTGAGCGGGCTTATGGCAAAAAAAGCATCGTTATTTATCCGCCTGTTGACACCAAAAAATTTCAACTGAAAGAGCATAAAGATGATTTTTATTTTGTGGCATCGAGAATGGTCGAATACAAGAACATCGATTTGATTCTTGACGCTTTTCAAAGGCTTCCAACTAAGCAACTGGTCATTGCTGGAACAGGTCCTTTAAAGTTTCACTTGCAGAAAAGAGCACCGTCAAATGTCCGTTTTGTTGGCTGGCTGTCTGAGGGTGAACTCGTAAGATATATGCAACAAGCGAAGGCTTTCATCAACGCATCGGTGGAGGATTTTGGCATTGCAGGATTAGAGGCGCAGGCATGCGGCACACCAGTTATTGCGCTTGGAAAAGGCGGATACCGGGAAACGGTTATCGAGAATGAAACGGGGATTTTCTTTGAACGTGAGCACCCGGAAGCGCTTGCTGATGCCATATTGCGTTTTGAGCGATTGTCGTTTGATCCTTACAAAATGCGCAGCAATGCCAAGCGATATGATAAGGATGTTTTTCGAGAACGGTTTCTGAATTTTTTCCTGGATAAGTGCTTTGATCATGAAAAGTCCTTGGTTTGATCGCCTGGAGCAATTGATGCTCTTGGTTTTAAGTGGTTTTGTGATTTGGCCTAATGCTGTTTCATCTATTGCTTTGATCGTCCTGTTTGTTATCGCTATCCTTCGATCTCAGCGCAAAGTGTTGCCCTCCAAAAAAGAGTGGTGGTTGTTTTTGCTTCCTTGTTGCATTTTGTTTTCATGGTTATTGCATGGAATGGCAACAGATGGATTCCGTGATCTGCAACTTTGGGGCACATGGATTGCTGCAATTATCTACTTCCGCCTTAGTCGGTTCCAATCGCTTTTTTTACAATTTTTTGTTCTTGTTTCTAGCATTTACGCATCGGTTTTTCTTCTTTGGCTGGTGCTTTCAGACCCGATTCCAGCGCTTAATTTTGCCCAGCTTTTGCGAGATCAGGTTCAAGAATCTTTTCACGTTCATCCGACCTATTTGAGTGCGCTTTGGTTTGGCGCAACTCTTATTGTGATCACTAACCTTGAGCGGTATAGGTGGTGGCATGTGATCATGCTGACTTTGCTTATCATCGCTGGATTGTTTGCAGGTGGAAAAATGCCGTTTTTGGCGTTGTGCGTAGCACTTGTTGCCTATTTCTTTTATCGGCTTAAGACCGGACGATGGTTGGCGATGCTCGGTATTATGTCTGTGGCCACAGCAATGGTCTTTTTCAATCCTGTGTTAAGGGAGCGCGTCAATGAGTTTAAAAATGTAGAAGTTGATTATAGTAAAGGGCAATGGCTGAGTTCAACCGAATTGCGCATCGGTATTTGGCGTTGTGCCATTAAATCGATTAAGGAAAACTGGCTGGTTGGAGTGGGGCTTGGAAATACCCGCAATGCACTGGATGCATGTTATGCTCAATATGAACAATCCCAATTTTTTGAAACTGAGTTCAATGAGCATAATCAGTTGATGCATTTTTGGTTGAGCGGTGGGGTCTTTTCAGCGCTGGGTTTTATCTTGTTCTTCTTGCTTTTATTGCGGTTTTGTAAGAAAGAAAAACGCCTGGTACTAATGCTTTTTACATTCTATTTCCTTATGATCTCGCTGACCGAAAACTACCTTTCAAGGCAGCATGGAATGATGTTTTGGAGTTTTATCACTATGGCTTTGCTCACGAAGGAAAAAGAACGTTTACCGTTTCTATCCAAGCCCTCCTCCATGTGAATTGCCAACTCCTTTTCATCCCTTTTTCTATGCGTATCTCATACGTGTTGTCAGTCATCATTGCGCGAAGTCCATCACAAATAGAATCAACCTCCAACGGATTGCAGAAAAAACCGACATCACCCGCCAATTCGGGTAACGAGGAATTATCGCTGACCAACACCGGAGTTCCGCACGCCATAGCCTCGAGTACGGGCAATCCAAAGCCTTCTTCCAGACTTACGTATGCAAAACCGTAGGCAAGGGTGTAAAGCGCTGGCAGGTGATCTTCTCTCACATATCCCGTAAAATGAATGTGCTGTTTGCATTGAACCGTTAATTCAAGTTCTTTCCATTTCCAGCCTTTTGTGCCTGCCAAAACAAGGTGGTATTTATGCCGCAGATCAACAGGCAGCCGTGAATAAGCTTCGATAAGTCGTGGAATGTTTTTTCTTGGTTCCAAAGTGCTTACGCTCAATATAAAGGATGTGTTTGGCAACGCATATCGCGCTCGAACCAGATCTAACAGATGTGCATTTGGAATGGGGTGAAAACGCCTGCGATCTACCCCTTCATAGACTTTTGATGATGCAATGTTTTGTTGAGCTAAAGCGCTCTGTGTGGCTTTCGAAACGGAAATAAGATCAGCTTTATGAGCCAAAGCCCAATGCAAACCGGATTCAGCTAATCGCACATTGTTGGATTCATGTGAATCAGCATGTGTGCGGTGCGTGAGGTCATGAATTACCGCCACAAGTCGGTTGAAGCTAACTTGCTTTATCGATTGGTAATGCTGGGGCAATGGCAATAGAACGGCATCGTAATTTAGACTCCTAAGCGTTGTTTTTTCTTTGTGTTTTAACCGAAATGGAAAAAGAAATGCATTCCTTTTGGCCATCGGAAATGCACGAGCCAGGGTATTGTAGGTTCGTTCGGGTAAAGTTTTTTTTAGCAATGATTTAACCTCCTGAAATACGTTTTTGCTCACAGGCAAAGCGCTTGTTGAAGCGAGTTCTATTGCTTCGCTTATGCTATAAATCCTTCCGGATATCAAAACATCAACCGTTTGCTCACCGATCGGAAAGCGCTTAGCTGCAAGGATGAGCCCCATTAAATAGCGCTTTATTCCATCCATCTTCAGATCGTTAAGTTTGTTTCCCTCTATAAGTAATTTTCCCTTGTGTTCAGGATTCTTTAGAGCTACAGATGTTTGGTTGAGAGCGTAGCCGCAATGTTCCATGGTTTCGCCATGTAAATGCCAAAATAAGTCTTGAAATTTTGGAGGCATTTCATCCTTCCATGCACCGGAAGCTCCTTTTCTAAACCACTTTTCAGCAAGATTTGGTGTGTTGATGTACTTGCCCGAGCCATATTCTGGCTGCCCTTTTTTAAGCGATTCAAAGCTAGGCAACCGAACCACATCGGGTTTGGGAAGGTCCATCAATGATCTTAGTTTTTCGCAGCATTCAATGGGGTGATTGATCAGATCGTCAAAATAAATTACTAAATGAGCATGAGGCAACCAGGCCTCAACATGATTGCTCCAGCCGCCAAAATGACTTTCTTCGGCAGCGTAAATCGCCTCTTTTAGGTTGGTTTCAAATTCAGATGAAGCATCGATGATGTCTTTTCGGTGATGCGCAAGCGATACCACTGCATCACGTCCATCACGGATGAGGTAAATTATTTTCCGGCTGAGTAAAGACTTGGGTAGATCGTCCGGTAATTCATGGGTCTTTACCACAGAACAACGCTGCCAATCAGGGTCTGCACCATGCGCTTCGAAATGAAATGTAGCTGATGAAATACCGTAAACCTCAAACA
>JBBDRU010000163.1:0-6449 GCA_040905305.1 Salibacteraceae bacterium
GGTCAATGTATTTTTTGATCTTTTTGACTCGCGACTCTTTCCACGCCCAAATCTGTGGAGAAATATAGTAGCTAACAGGAATTCCCAACTGTTTTATGTGCTTTGCCATGCGAAGGTTAAAGCCTGGATAATCCACTAAAACAACCATGTCAGGCTGGAATTCCTCGATTTGTTTTCTACAGTGTTTGAAATTTTTCAGAATGGTCGGTAGGTTTGCAATTACCTCCACGAAGCCCATAAAAGCTAAATCATCAATGTGTTTCATCAATCGGCCTCCGGCTTTTTGCATGCGGTCACCTCCCCAGTATTGAATGGTCAAATCAGGTTGGTTTGCCAAGAGTTCCTTAATAAGGTTAGCACCGTGCATGTCGCCACTTGGCTCACCGGTAATGATGAAAATTCGGTTAGCCATATTTGAAGTAAACCACTAATGGGGCGTAAATGAAGGTTGCTAAAATAATTCCACGGGCTGCCTTCAGCCAATCTAACTTCATCGCTCCCAGGAAGAATACAAGGTTAAAAATCAACGATACCGAAACGATTGCGCTATGGGTAGAAGAGTCGTTGATAATAAAATGATTGAATCTCGAGAGTGGCATGTGACTGGCACTTATCAAATAGAAAATATGGTATCCGATGAGTGGGCCAATAAGACCTGCAATTGTCCCGATCCATAATTTATTCCATTTACTCATTACAGTTCCCAGGTTTTCAGTTTTTCAAGGGTTTGATTATTGGTGAGGTCGTAAGAAACAGGTACAATGCTCACGTATCCATTTTGCAAAGCGTAAAGATCGGTGTCTTCTTTGTGATCTTCAAAAGGTACGAAATGACCAGTCAGCCAAAAATAATCACGACCAGATGGGTCTTTTCGTTTGTCAAACTCCTCCTGCCATTTTGCGTGTGCTTGCCGGCAAAACTTGATTCCTTTTATCATCTCCAAAGGAAGGTTCGGGATATTAACGTTTAGACAGAAATTTATTTTTTCATTGGCTAAAACCAATTTAATGATTTCACTTACAAAGTGTTTAGCAGCCTCAAAGTCAGCTTCAACACTGTGGTCAAGGAGGGAGAATCCAATACTTGGAACACCTTCAATATAACCTTCTAATGCAGCGCTCATCGTGCCTGAATAAATCACATTGATGCTGGCATTTGATCCATGATTAATACCACTAACAATTAAATCCGGTGGCTCGTCCAAAACCACATCTAATCCAATTTTCACGCAATCCACAGGTGTGCCGGTGCATTGGTAAGCTTCATATCCCTCATTGTTGGGCATTTTTTCAATGCGCAAGGTTGAGTTTATAGTAATGGCATGCCCCATTCCGCTTTGCGGCTTGTCAGGAGCAATCTTAATAATGTCTCCAAACGATTTCGCCACTTCAGTGAGCGCTCTTATCCCCGGAGCGTGAAATCCGTCATCATTGGTTATAAGTATCTTTGGTCTCTTACCCATCGCTCATTATTTTCGTCTGATTGCGAAGCTAGGAAACACCAAGTTCTAAAAAGTATTATTTTCACCTCAAATTCAAACAATCTCTTATGAAAAGAATAGTTACCCTTTTTTACTTTACAACGTTAGCTTTAGCCGTTTTAGCTCAGGCTCCTCGAACCAGTTTATTAGAGTTGTCAGAATCTGTTTTTACCAGAGACGTGGCAACTACAATCTGCCTTAAAGAGGAACTTCGAAATAGTTTTAACAACGATTTGGCTATCCTTAGTTATCACCCCGATGATTTTCAAGGCCCTCAATTTTCGGAAGATCCTTTTTTTAATAATTCTTCTGATCAATGGTGGAATATATACGGAACTCCAGGCTTTGGCCAGGGCTTTATTGACCGGGTAAGTTATAATGGGAACAACCTGGTTTTAGGAAGAAGTAGGTGGAATGATACTATTGCATCACGCATCAACCGAACTTCAATCGCTTTAGTGACATTACCAGAGGTGCTTTATGATCCTGCTAAACGTGAAATATTTGCCCGAATTCAAATTGACTTTGAAAAGGAAAACATAGAATTAAAAGACTTCAGATTCTTTTTATATATAACTGCAAATGAGCAGTTAGGATTTCAACGTTTCGATACTACTGATTCTGGTTTGTGTGTCGATTTTATAGACCCATCCGACACCAACTTCTTTATGACGGATACATTAGATACGTTTTATCATAATGATGTTGTGATAGCAAGTCCTAGCACCTATGAAGGGGTGGATAACATTATTCCAAACGAAGTGGATGAAGGCGCTCGATATACGACAACATTTACTTATACCGTGCCGAACAAATATGCCCTGGATGACCTGAAGGTGGTTGGTTTTGTCGCAGACTATAACGAAAATGACGTTACACGCAATGCTGTGATCAACGCAGCTCAATCCGTGAGTTTTATTGAGTATGACTCTGAAGACCCAAAAGATCCAAACCATCCTGAAAATCCGGATAACCCAAATAGCGTGAAGAATCCGAATTATTGGCCTACAGGCTCAAAGACCATTTTCAATGATGAGGTGTTTGGGTTTTACCCAAATCCAATGCGTGATTTGGGTGTTTTGAGTTTTTCCGTGCCAACAAATCAGCATGTGGAAGTAGGGGTTTACAATATTCAAGGAAAGTTGATTAAACAAGTGTATTCTCAAGATTTGTCAGCCGGAACACACAAAGCGGCATTTACCAATAATGGAATTTCCAATGGGGTTTATATTGTAAAGGTTAAGGGTGAAAGCTTTCAACGTCAACTCAGAGTGGTGATTTTGTAATTGTAGGAATTCAATAATACCGTTAAATAATCATTGATTGTGGATAACCTAAACTATTCAAGTTGTCTAGACAAGGCTACTTTACTCTAAATTTGACAAAATTGAAAACCTGATCTTATGAAAAAAATCTACACAACGTTTTCTATTCTTCTTCTGGGTTTGGCTCTAAATGCGCAGGTTGAGCGTGTTCCAATGTTTGAAATTTTTTCAAGTTCAACGTGTCCTCCCTGCAAATCCGCCAGTGATGTCTATAACCCCTATTTGGATCAATTCCATGGTCAAATAGCTGTGGTTAAGTATCCGATGAGTTGGCCAGGTGCTGGCGATCCTTATTTTATGGAAGAATTCAACGACCGAAGACATTTCTACGAAGTAACGGGAGCTCCTTCTCTCTTTATGAATGGAACTACTACATCTGCTCAAAGTTTGGATTCAAACTATTTTCTGAACCAAATTGGTCAAGAGTGTTTCATGGATATCAAATTAAATTACTTCATCGATGAGTCAAAGAAACGGGTCTACTTTAAACTCGATTTTGAGGCTCTTGACGATTATTCAGGAGATGATTATAAACTCTACATGTCTATCAATGAAAAATTGACTTACGATAATGCAACTACTAATGGTGAAACTGAATTTCATCACATCATAAAAAAATTACTACCTGACCATGAAGGGGTTTATGGATATATGTTGGGCGATGACGTAACGAACGGAACTACCTATGATACCACAGGATATTTCGAGTTTACCGGAGATTATAGACTTCCTTCTGGTGCCAATGATGCAGTGGATGTTTACAGTGAGCACAGCATCGAAGAGTTTAATGACCTTGAAATGGTTGCATGGGTCAACAATACAGGAACAAAGGAAGTTGTTCAGTCTGCAATCGGAAAGAAGGTTAATTCTTTGGATAAAATTGGAGATTTTGGTGATGATGAAGAAGAGGAAGAAGATCCCACCGATAAGAATTCATGGCAGGTGGGCATAGATGAGTTTAATGATGTTGACATTACAGTGTTTCCTAATCCGGTTAAGGATCAATTGAATATTAAACTGTCCAATGCACAGTCATTCTCTGTGATTCTGACTGATCTATTAGGAAAACAAGTGATGAATAAATCTTATGAATCAGCCTCTTCTAAAGTTTTAAGCGTTGGTGATTTGCCAAATGGTGTTTATATGATTGAGGTTAGAACAGAACACTCAACATTTTTTGATAGGCTAATTATTAAATAGCATCATATAGTATAGATTAAAAGAAAGGGCTTTAGGATGACTAAAGCCCTTTTTTCATGACAACATTTCTTATGAATCGAAACGGCATGCGACTTGTTATCTTCACCGAAAATAAATCGATATGTATTGGATCATTTTAATAGGATTTGGAATTCTTAGTTGGTGGGTTGGTAATACACTTAAAAAGCGGTTTAAGGAATATGCCGAGATTCCTACATCCAGTGGTTTGTCAGGTGCCGAAGTGGCAGAGAAGATGCTTCGTGATAATAATATTCGTGACGTAAAAGTAGTATCCGTTGAAGGACGACTTACAGATCATTACAATCCATCTGATAGAACTATCAACCTTAGCAATGCAGTGTACCACGGAAGAAACGTGTCGGCTGCCGCTGTTGCAGCACATGAAACAGGTCACGCAGTGCAGCACGCAACCGCATACTCCATGCTACAGTTTAGAACTGCGATGGTACCCATTGTGAACATAAGCTCTAAGTTGATGAATGCGATTTTCATCATGGCCATATTCGGTGGTTTTATATTCGGTTTTGCACCACAACTTTTCATGGTAGTGATTTTGGCTCAAGCCGCCATTACCTTGTTTAGTTTGGTTACACTTCCTGTGGAGTTTGATGCTTCTGCAAGAGCTCTTCAATGGCTTAACATGAGTAAAATCACCGTAGGTGAAGAACATGAAAAGGCCAAGAATGCATTGCAATGGGCGGCAAGTACTTATGTCGTAGCTACTTTGGCAGCCATAGCACAACTTTTATACTTCATCATGGCTTTTGGTGGAGGACGGGATTAAGCTTGAAATTATGATAAAGAACATTTCAACCACATTCGTCTTGCTATTCTCTCTTGTTACGCTTATCGCACAGGAAGCAATTGAGGTTCCTTCTGTGATTAGTGCTGTTACGGTCTATCCACGGGGCGCTCAAATTGAACGATTAGCTGCTAAGTATCTTGGTGGAGGAAGGCACATTCTTCGCTTTTCTGGTATTGCCTCAGAATTGGATCCATCCAGTATCGGGGTTTCGGCAAATGGCGATGTCAATGTTTTGAGTGTTTCATCTCAGGTTAATAATTTATTTGAACTAAAACGGCCTGCCAATATTCAAAAACTTCAAGATAGTTTGGATGGGTATGAATTTGATTTGAAGTTTAACGAGAATATGCTGAAAGTTTACCAGGAAGAGCGTAAGATGGTTTTGTCAAACCAAAAAGTGGGCTCTGATAATGGAGACTTCATTATTGAGGATTTAGAAGACTTGTCAGACTTTTATAGGGCACGATTAGCAGATATTATGCTGAAAGAAATGGAGTTAGATGCTAAAAATAAACGCTTGAATAAAAGCATTCAGCGCTTGAGAAAACAATTAGCGGAATTTAATTCCAAGAGAAATCGAACCAAAGGTGAAATTTTAGTTGAGGTGGCAGTGCCGGCTAATGCTGATGCAAAATTCACATTGAGTTATATGGTAAGCAATGCCGGCTGGATGCCATCCTATAACATTAATGTTTCTGATATTGATAAACCGATAGCCTTAAGCTATAACGCAAAGGTTTTTCAAAACACCGGAGTTGATTGGGAGAAGGTGAAGCTTACATTAACCAATGCCAACCCAAGCCTCAGTGGTAGTAAACCAAAAATTCATCCTTGGAGGCTTTATTTCATAGAAGACATTACTCGACCGCTGGAACGCGGAGCACATGAGATGACAAACAAGAAAATGCTTGACGCAAAAGATCAAGCTTTGGCCATGGAAGATAACGCTGTGTACAATGAAGTCAGCATAGATTATCCGGTCAATGATGCTGTAACTCAATTTACCATCAAGACAAAACATTCTGTGGTTGCGAATGGTAAACCACAAATAATCAATATTGATGCTTTTCCAGTTTCGGCCACTTATTCTTATTATACCGCACCAAAATTTGACCCTGCAGCATTTTTAGTAGCGCGGATAGCGGGTTTTCAAGATTATGACCTTCTTCCAGGTGAGGCTAATTTATTTTTAGCAAATACTTATGTTGGAATGACCATGCTTGATCCTGCTATTATTGGAGATACGCTTGAGCTGTCGCTGGGTCGTGATCAAAGCATAATCGTTAAACGAGAAAAGATCAAGCAATTTACAGAGAAGAAGAAGATTGGTAACAGTATTAAGGAGACGGTTGGTGTGCAGATTAGCATCAGAAATACAAAGGAGACAAGCATTGATTTAATTGTTGAAGATCAAATTCCAATTAGCACTGATAAGGAGATCGAAGTTGTTTTAAAAGAGTATGGAGAAGCCCAACATGATCAACTGTCAGGAGGTTTAAAATGGTTTAAAAATCTACCACCAGATACTAAAGATGTTTACGACTTTATTTATGAAGTCAAATATCCTAGCGGAAAAAAAATTAATCTATAGGATGCATTAAATCAGTGGTTTATTCTA
>JBBDRU010000164.1:0-1085 GCA_040905305.1 Salibacteraceae bacterium
ATGGCTTCTTTTACCTGATCGGCAAATCCGTGTACATATTCATTCATTGTTTTTTGCATGAAGCAAATATAAATGTCAGATTTGCCAAATAATACCCCTTCAATTCCAATTTTAAAATTCATTGTTTTAATTGGGGTTTTACAAGTGAAACTTTAAATATTAATTATGCTTATTGGAGATGAATTAATTTACCTAGAATTACACAAAACTGGCTGTACTCATACAAGAAATATCTTGAGTAAGATTGATTCGTTAAATGCTAAACCATATGGCAAGCATAATAAATATCATGAATTACCAAAAAAGCACCGAAAAAACTTTGATGACAAAATCAAGTTAGGAAATATTCGAAATCCTTGGGACTGGTATGTATCTCTTTGGGCTTTTGGATGCTTAAAAAAAGGAGGACTATATAATCGTGTAACCGAGTCCCCAAATATTATCCCCCTAAAAAAAGCTAGACGTTTCATGAAACACCCATATATGCTTTATAATAATCCAAAAGCTTGGAGAAAGGTATATGCTGATGCGAATGATTCAAAATTGTTCCGTATATGGTTGAAACTCATCCTTAATGATTCTGATGTATACCTTGGGGAAAATTACAAAAAACTACCCTTATCGGAATTTACTGGGCTGTTATCTTTTAGATACCTGAATCTATACACTTACCGAAATAAAAATGCGTTTTCAAAAATCAAATCTCCTAAACAGTTGAAAAGTTATAATGAAGAAAACAACTTCATTGATATTATTATTCCCAACGAAAAAATTCATACTAAGCTGGTTGATGTAGCTCCGATTATCGGTGCGTCAAAAAAAGCAGTTGAAACAGTTTTGAGTTCATCCGAACAAAGAACTAATGCTTCAAAGCGTGAAGACTATCGGCATTACTATGATGAAGAAACCATGAACTTGGTAAAAAAAAAGGATCAATTGATTATTGACAAATTTGGTTACACCTTCGAAACTCCCCATTGATATAATTCCTTTAAAAATTACGACAGGAAGTTTTTAGTATTCTCCTCATCTTTGCAGCCAATTATTGAGCCATGGCAAACGAACTGAATGATCAGGAATTAGAG
>JBBDRU010000164.1:1185-6439 GCA_040905305.1 Salibacteraceae bacterium
TGAAGACAAAACCATGTACAATACTGTTTTCAAAAAATTGCTGGACATCGGTGATTTTATTGGAATAAAGGGACGTGTATTCATTACGCAGGTAGGTGAAATCTCAATCCATGTTACTGAATTGACTGTTCTGGCTAAAACCTTAAAGCCACTTCCTGTGGTAAAAACCGATGCCGATGGAAATGTACATGATGGTTTTGCAGATAAAGAGCAGCGTTATCGTATGCGTTATGTGGATCTTGTTGTAAATCCTCATGTGAAAGAGACATTCATTCAGCGCACAAAAATCATCAATTCCATGCGCAACTTTTTTAACGAACGTGGATACCTTGAAGTGGACACCCCTATTCTTCAGCCTATTCCAGGTGGTGCGGCCGCAAGGCCATTCATCACTCATCATAACAGTCTGGACATCGATATGTATCTACGTATCGCCAATGAGCTATACCTGAAGCGTTTGATTGTGGGTGGGTTTGAAGGTGTATATGAGTTTGCCCGTAACTTTAGAAATGAAGGCATGGATCGAACACATAATCCTGAATTCACGGTAATGGAGATATATGTTGCTTATAAAGATTACCACTGGATGATGGACTTCACAGAAGAAATGGTGGAAAAAGCAGTACTTGATCTTCATGGAAAAACGGCTATTGCAATCGGGGAACATACGGTTGAATTTAAGCGTCCGTTCGAGCGCATCACCTTCTTAGGAGCAATTGAAAAATATACTGGAACAGATGTTTCTAAAATGAATGAGGCGGAGCTACGAAGGTTCTGTAAAACACTTCATATTGAAACAGACGAAAGCATGGGTAAAGGCAAATTGCTCGATGAAATCTTCGGAGAAAAATGCGAACCAAACCTGATCCAACCCACCTTTGTAATGGATTATCCTAAAGAGATGAGCCCGTTGTGCAAAGTTCACCGCAACAACCCAGAGCTAACTGAAAGGTTTGAGCTGATGATAAACGGGAAGGAAGTGGCCAATGCTTATACCGAGCTCAATGACCCAATCGATCAGCGCGCTCGTTTCGAGGAGCAATTAAAGCTCAGCGAAAAGGGTGATGACGAAGCCATGTTTATCGATCAGGACTTTGTTCGGTCTTTGGAATACGGAATGCCACCAACCTCAGGCATGGGAATAGGTATTGATCGTCTGGTAATGTTGCTCACGAATTCTCCTTCAATTCAAGATGTTCTACTTTTCCCTCAAATGAAACCAGAACGTCAGACATAAAGCAGATTATTCCGCACCCCAATTGGCTACTTCTCCTTCAGGCTCATTTGGAATTACAGCATCAAAGGCTTTTTGGCCAGCGTTTAATAACTTGGGTGCGAGCTTGTACCTGCTAAAGCTAAAACTGAGGTAGTAAAGCAAAAACCCATATGCGAATAATTGTCCATTTAAGTATTGAGAGGCAATCGCGCGACCATGAAAAAGCCCCACAACCAGCACAGAAAAAGTCAACAAACCTGTAAACCAGAAAATCAGAAAAAAGCGAAGTTTATCATTGATCAACTTCCGGTGAGGATCAAAAAATCTGGAAGCATTGATGGTTTTATTTTTCATGGTAAACCAGAAGTGAGTAGTGAGCATGAAAAACAGAAAGGTAAGACCATTATATAGACTTGCGGTTGGGTTAAGAAGCCAAAAGTCATAAAATCCATGCATAAGTGATGCTAGCAAAAACCCACCCGCCAAATATTTCCAACCTGTCCAGTGTTTTTTGTAAATGGCAATCATCACCGAATATCCAATTACTGAACTAAATGTCATATGAGCAACAGTTGCCATAAGCGCACGGCCGTTTGTCGAATAGAAATTTGTTTTTATGATGTATAACGCATTTTCTACAACTGCAAACCCAAGCGCAGCAACCGAGGCATAAAGCACAAAATCATAAGGCTCACGCACTACTTTTTTAAACCGAATAATCACCAATAACGGCACGAGTTTCACAAATTCTTCTATCATTCCAATGCCAACAACGCAGTAAATAAAGTCGTTCCAGACATCCCCATTCAGTCGAAAATCAAACGTGTTTTTCAGGAAGGTTGTCATAGGAAATACCAACCATACCGTAGCCGCTCCCAAAGCAAATACAATGAAGATATTAATCCAGCGCTCCGGATCGAAAACATCTAGCTTGCGCAGATAAACCGCCCATATCAGGCTGATGCTTAATGAGAGCATGATGCCAACCCAATTGTTAATCGCTGTGCGAAAAACAAGATCGGAGAAGGGCGTTGATTCGGGAAGTAAAAAGAAAATCAAACCAAAAGCCGCCAACAAAAACCCGCCAACAGTTATGATGTATTTGTGCCGTCTGTACGTCCAAAACTTCTTTGGACTATCAAGAATCTGATAATCATATACTTTGCTCCTAATAAATTGAAAGAGCAAGTATGCCCCAATGATGTTAAATACAATATTCAATAGATTCCACACGCATCAAATCTCTTAAAAAAGAACTATCAATGCACAAAAGCTAAACTTAGCGCGTTGAATTTTTACTTTTGGGCAAATGAGTTACAAGTTTGGAGTAATAGGAGGGGGAAGCTGGGCAACTGCTATCGCCAAAATGCTAAGCAACAATTCCGATAAAGTGAATTGGTGGTTGCGGCATGAGGAGAGCGTGGAGCACTTAAAAAAGTTTAAGCATAATGATCGATATCTGCAATCGGTTCAATTTGATTTAGATCATATACACCCTAGCACAGATTTAGAAGAAGTAATTAAGAAAAGTGATGTGCTGGTCATAGCTATTCCATCGGCCTTTGTTTTCAGAACGTTTGATGGCTTTCATGTAAAAGGTATTGAAAAAAAGATCTTATTCAGTGCTATAAAAGGCATTGTTCCCGAATATCACAGTATTCCAGCGCGGTTTTTTCATAAAGAGTTCAACATACCATACGATCAAATCGGTATTATTTCCGGTCCTTGCCATGCCGAGGAAATCGCATTGGAGCGCTTGAGCTATTTGACATTGGCGTGCCCAAACCCTGAAAATGCTCAACTCATGGCAGATGCTTTGGCCTGTCGCTATGTAAAGACTTCGATTTCAGAAGACATTTTTGGCACAGAAATCAGCGCGGTCATGAAAAACATAATGGCTATTGCAGCAGGGATTTGCCATGGTCTTGGATTTGGTGATAACTTTCAGGCTGTTTTAATCAGCAATGCCATTCAGGAAATCGAAAACTTTGTTGATGCTGTAAGTCCGGTGCACAGAGATGTTAACTCTTCGGCATACCTGGGCGATTTGCTTGTGACGGCCTATTCAAAATTCAGTCGCAATCGTACGTTTGGGTTGATGATAGGAAAAGGATACAGCGTAAAAGCCGCACAACTTGAAATGAGTATGGTTGCAGAGGGCTATTTTGCTGTGAAATCAATCATGGAAATGAATAAAAAATTTGAGGTTGATTTGCCCATCACACGTGCGGTTTATCATATTTTATATGAGAAAATCAGCCCTGTGATTGAGATTAATTTGCTCAAGGACCAACTCGATTAAGCTTCAAAATCGGGTATTTTTAGAAAAAACCCTGTACCCTTTCCTTCTTCACTTTCAAGGTCAATGCTTCCCTTTAGGTTTTTGATTGATTCTTTAAGGATGTATAGCCCTAAACCTGAACCGGGAACATCACTTATCGCCCTGAAGAAGATCTCCCAAATTTGATCTTGAAACTCTTCTTTAATTCCTATTCCATTATCCGTTACCTCAAGGTGAAGGATGCCGTCTATCTTCTTGGCTTTTATGCTCACAATGCATTTTTCCTTGCTATGATCGATGTATTTAATTGCATTGGAAAGTAGATTATTGAGAATGATTTTTACCCGAACCTGATCCGAAAAAACACTGCAATCATCCTCAACATCGATGAAAAATTCAATTTCGCTATAATTGTTGAGATACGCTAAATCTGTCATGCATTCTTCGATCAACGCTGCAATGCTCAGGTGCTTTGGAGTAATGTCCAGGCGTTTGTTTCTGGCATAGTCAATAACATCTCTGATGTAACGATCCAACCGATCGAGTGCCTCACGCTGCATGGCAAGTAAGCTTTCCATTTCTTCGTTGTCTTCACACTCTTCAGCTAATGCATTTAATCCTAAAACTGAAGCAATCGGAGCACGCAAATCATGAGAAATGCTATAGACAAACCGATCGAGTTCTTTATTAAGTTTTTCGAGCTCATCATTTTTTCGTTCTAACCTAAACTGCGCACTTTTAATGTCATTTATATCAAAAGAATAAACGATCAAGAAACGTTTCTCTTCATCTCCGATTTTTAAATCAATGGGGATAACATTTCGCAAATGATATGAGTCTCGACCGTCCCTTGTTATCATTTTCTCTTCCCAACGCACGGTTAAATTACCATTAAATGCCCTTTCAATCATCTCATTGCGCTGTTCGGCAATATCTAGAGGTAAATTTCGTCTTTTAACATAATCTATATTGGTCTTGCCAATCATCCAAGATCGAAGTTCGTCATCTCCAATGGCGTTTTTACTGATGTAATAAAAGCTCTTGTCAGCAGCGATAAGCAGCGCCTCAACCGGAATACTATCAAGGATGTTTTGATAAAATTCACGGGTTGAAATAAGTTCTTCTTCCTGATTTTTTAATACGGTATTGTCCTGAACCGTTCCATACCAAGAATAAGCAGACTTCGACTCCTCAAGTCTGCAGATGTAATAAAGATACCTTCGCTCACCGTTTGGTGTTTTATACCATGAACCAAATTCAAAATCACGGTTCATAGCAGCAAATTTTTTCAGCCCATCTAATATTTCCTCGAAAGAAATATCTTCCAAACGATCAACCCATTGATCAAACGCATTTTCGGTAGAAGAAGGCAAAAAACCATGAATTCTTGCGCATTCAGCTGACCATTCCATTGTTTTCTCATTTGGAGCTACACGCCAGTTTCCCAGTTTGGCCAAACGTTGGGCTTCTCTCAATTGTTTTTCACTTTCCTCGAGTAAGCGTGTTTGTTCTTGTTGCAACGTAACATCTACAATGGTTCCAATTAAATAATCCTCACCATTCTCCATTACTCTTTGGCAGTTGAGGTTTCCCCAAAAAAACGATCCGTCTTTTTTCCGGTAATGAATCAAGGCATTGAGCACTTTGCCCTGACTCATTATGCGCATGAACAGCGCATCCCGATCAGATTTAGACTCGTATAGATGAACCGGATGCGTGCTGATCATTTCATCTTTGCTGTCATATCCAAACATTTT
>JBBDRU010000165.1:0-6418 GCA_040905305.1 Salibacteraceae bacterium
TTAACTCGATCGATTTTGCGATTTTTCTGCCTGTCGTATTTCTGCTCTACTGGTTCGTGTTCAACAGAAACCTGAAGCTGCAGAACATACTGATCATCGCTGCGAGTTATCTCTTTTATGGCTGGTGGGATTGGCGTTTTCTCTCTCTGATCATATTCAGTACTCTGGTTGATTACCTGGTTGGGATTGGCTTGTCAAAAACCGATGAACCACGGAAGCGAAAAATGCTGCTGTGGACCAGTATCTCTGTTAACCTCGGTTTTCTGGGCTTTTTCAAGTACTACAATTTCTTTCTTGAAAATTTTATAACCGCCTTCAGTTTTTTTGGAACCGAAATAAGTGCAGGTTCTCTTAACATCATCCTGCCGGTCGGTATCAGTTTTTATACCTTTCAGACGCTCAGCTACACCATCGATGTATACAAAAAGAAAATAGAACCCACCAGAGACTTGATCTCTTTGGCAGCATTTGTCAGTTTTTTCCCGCAACTGGTTGCAGGCCCAATTGAAAGAGCCTCCAATCTGTTACCCCAGTTCCGTTCTGAGAGAAATTTCAACTATAGTAAATCTGTGGATGGAATGCGACAGATCCTCTGGGGTTTATTCAAAAAAATTGTTATTGCAGATAACTGTGCCGTACACGCCAACTACATCTTTTCAAATTCAGCCGAACTGGATGGCAGTATGTTACTGCTTGGAGCCCTCTTTTTCACCTTCCAGATCTATGGGGATTTTTCAGGATACTCCGATATTGCCATCGGAACAGCGCGATTATTTGGATTTGATTTAATGCGAAACTTTGCATTTCCCTACTTCTCCAGGGATATCGCCGAATTCTGGAGACGCTGGCACATCTCCCTGTCCACTTGGTTCAGAGATTACCTCTATATTCCGATAGGAGGAAGCCGTGGGGGTACCTGGATGAAAGTACGTAACACCTTTGTTATCTTCGTTGTAAGCGGGTTCTGGCACGGTGCGAACTGGACGTTTATTGTTTGGGGGGCTCTGAATGCACTTTACTTCCTGCCTCTTCTGCTGGCGAAGAAAAACAGACAAAATATTGACATTGTAGCCCGGGGCAAGTCACTTCCCACTGCACGTGAAGTGAGTGGAATGCTGATCACTTTCTGGCTGACCGTATTGGCCTGGATCTTCTTCCGTGCTGAAAATATAACTCATGCTTTCAGTTATATTGATGGGATTCTCTCTCCATCATTATTTATGATGCCGACATTGGCGGGCATGAAGGCCATACTGCTGCTCGTACTCTTCTTTATGGTTTTTGAATGGTACGGAAGAGATCAGGAATTTGCACTGGCACAGGTTGAGAGATGGAGAAGGCCTGTGCGTTATATCGTCTATTATTTTTTGGTGATTGCCATTTTTCTTTTCACGGGTGAACAACAACAATTTATCTACTTCCAGTTTTAGTTTATGAAAACTTTTCTGATCAAAACCGGCCTTTTTCTGATCTCCCTGATCCTTCTATTCAGTGCAGCTTATTATCTGACAGGAAGCCATAAGCCGGAACTTGAAAACGATTTTATGGCTGCGATGATTGATAAGCATGAACGGGCTGAGGAGATTGGTTCCCCTAAGATAATCATAGCGGGAGGGTCAAATGTTGCCTTTAATATCGATAGTAAAAAAATAGAGGAGGAGTTTGGCCTTCCGGTCGTGAATCTGGGATTAAGCGTAGGATTGGGCATGGAGTTTATTGTCAATGAAATCATGGATGTGGCTGAAGAAGGTAATGTGGTCATCTTTTCAATCACTTTTTTTGAGAATATCGATGGAATCTACGCTCTGAAAAGACATACAACCAGACATTTTCCCAAAGCGGAACGTTACTTCCGATTAAATCTCTCTGAGGAGTTCACCATACACAGCAGAATTCTCAGAGATCAACTGATAAACATCGGTTATACCCTCATGGGCAGACAAAGCGATACCGGTACTGCAGATGATGATCAGCTTTTTGAAAGCGAATCGATCTATACGCGGTCCAATTTTAATGAATATGGTGATTTCATTGGACATCACGGACTCCCACAGGTGGATCAGTTGGATCAGCGTTTTACCTTTGAGTACTCGTATTGGGAAGGGATCAACCAACTAAACCGGTTGAATGAAGATGCTCTTAAGAACGGATACAGCCTTTACTACATCTACCCTGCGTATCCGTTTTCAGATTTTGAACGTAATCGCGAGGTTTTAAATCTGTTTAGAGAGGATATGCAATCCGATTTGAAATTTCCCATTCTGGGAGATCTTGAAGATTCTCTCTACGACGAATCCGCTTTTTTTGACACGGCTTATCATTTGAGGCAGGAAGGGGTTAAAGCAAGAACGGAGTACTTCATTGAGTTGATGAAATCTACTGTTAGTGCAAGGTAGCATTTCGCTACGTGTACAAAAACCAGCCTTAATCGAAGAACATTTCGACTACGCATCGTCGCATTCACTGCGCTTCGCTACTTGGGATAAAAGTGGAGCGCTCCTCTTCTGCGCTCAATGTGACGGGTTATATTATTGTTATTATTGTGATTAAAAACTCGTCAGTTCGAGCGCAGAGAAGGAGCCCAAGCGACTAAACGAAGTCGAGAACTCCTTGCTAAGGACTCATATTTTTTTATCACAAAAACCAGCCTTAATCGAAGAACATTTCGCCTGACCAGACAGCTGTCGGGGCTAACCGATAGACTCTCGTATCAGGTAATCCCCTTTTATTTTGAACGAGTAGGAAGGCACGATGTTTTGAAGGATCGTTCGAGCTTGTTTAGCGGATCCATTTTGCACTTTGTAGAGAAGTTCATTCGTTAATTGTTCGATCTCATCACGGCTGTGATCTTTTTTACAGATCGCTTTATGAATCAGTTTATGTGAAGTTGGCTCCAGGCTCTCTTCATTGATCAACAGTTCTTCAAACATCTTCTCACCCGGCCTTAAACCTGTATACTCAATGGCAATATCCTTCTCAGGCTCCAAACCGTGTAAACGAATCAATTGATAGGCCATATCCGCAATCTTCACCGGTTCACCCATGTCGAGAACAAAGATCTCGCCACCTGTTCCAAGCATACCGGCATGCATCACAAGCAACACGGCTTCCGGAATGGTCATAAAGTATCGGACGATATCCTTGTGTGTAATGGTCAAAGGACCGCCATTGCGTATCTGTTCCATAAACAGAGGCACCACGGATCCTCTGGAACCCAATACGTTTCCAAACCGGACTGCCATGAATTTGGTACCGCACAAATCGTTATAGGAGAGGCAAACCTCCTCTGCTACACGTTTGGTAGCTCCCATCACATTGGTTGGATTAACCGCTTTGTCCGTTGATATCAATACAAATTTCTTGACCCCAAAATCGCAAGCCATTTTAGATAACAGCCTTGTACCGCCAATATTAATTTTTACGGCTTCTTCCGGAAATTTCTCCATCATCGGCACATGTTTGTAGGCAGCCGCATGGAAAATGATATCCGGAACATCTTGTTCGAACATTTGTCTCAGTTTGTGCTCGTCAGTCACATTGGCTACACATGGCTCCAAAACATCTGCTTTATGACAATATTCGTTCATCAAATGGAAAAGCGAAGTTTCATCAATATCGAGAGCTGTAATTTTCTTAGGCATCAGATGCAGACACTGTCTGACGATCTCACTTCCTATAGATCCTCCGGCACCTGTAATCAAAATTTTCTTGCCGGAGATCAGGCTTTCCAGTTTTTTAATATCTCCACGGGCAGGTTCTCTCCCCAAAACATCCTCAATACGAATATGTCTCACATTACGGGCAGCAACGGGATCATCCGTAAGAAGATGATAAGACGGCAGCACTTTTACCTTCAGATTGGCTATAACAGAATGAACATCGTCAGTGATTTTGCTCAATTCACTTTTCGGCAGGGATGGAATCGCAATAATCAACTCATCGATGTCATTAAATCGAAGGTATGACAACATTTTTTTCCGGTCACCCATAATCGTCACACCATGCAATGTGAGGCCATGCAATCTCTCGTCATCATCAAAAATCGCCATGATATTCGGGCTCAGAGAGTGATTTCTGGTCAGGTCACGAAGAAGCTGATCTGCTGCATTACCCGCGCCGAACAAGATGGCGCGTTGCTTCTGAAATGGTGATTTAAGTACTTCATTAATCATTCTCTTACTAATTCTGAAGCCCCCTACAAACAGAATACTGAGCAAATAAACCAAAAAAAGATAGAGAAAATAGTGGGTTGAAAAGAGATCAGCGACTAAAAGGGTAGTTGCTGAGAGGATGAGTCCGGAAGCGAGTCCGAGCGAAATAAAGAGCAGCTCACGTAAACTTGTAAAGCGCCAGCTCACCTGATACATTTTAAAAGCTCCCAGTGAAAGTATAGAGAAAACAAGCATTAATACAACCTGTGTCTCCGGAAATGCAATTTCGGTAACGGCAAAAGATGCCAATAGAGAGTAGGCAAACAGTGAAGCCAAAACAATGGCTGCCGAATCACCTAAAATAAAGAATGATGCGTTTAAGAGGTAATTTTTACGCTTGATCATGAAGAACAATGTTCGGATTCGTTGAACAGTATTTGTTGAAACACTGAATATAATCCTTTTATCACTCGAAAATAACCAAAAGTTATTTAAAGATGAAACTATATTTTAATTATATGATTCATCTGAAACAAACATAAGTGCAGGTGATTAGTCTACTTACGTAATATACGGTGAAAGATATGAATAAAGTTGGATGTTTTTATAAACGAGTCCGGAACGGTTTTAAGTATATCCTATTCGAATATTCGTGCATTTTTGGTTTACTTAGTTAAATTAGAACCATTAATCAATAGTTTTATAAACTGCTGTTGGATGGACTTTTGCCAGCGGGGATTGGGCCGGGCTTGCTGAAAAGAAAAACGAATTGAGACTCCAAATTATTTGACTTTACCCAAGCAATTATGGTTTTGTTTAAGGTAGAATATTTGCCGAAATCTCTATTTTTGATTGGTTTAGTTTTTAGGGAGGAGTTCAATAAAACTCTGAACTATTTAAACCCTTTACTAATCTGACTCAGCATAAATCAAATAATATGAAGCAATGAACATACCTTTATTGCCCATCAGCTTTATAATTAAGTATTATTTTAGTTAGTCTTTTATGAACCGGCCCATGTGTTCTGTAATTATTTTTTTCTAGCATCCAAATATGATTCAAGTGTATCCCTGCTTTTGTGACCGGAAACTTTTTTCCTTGTATTATGTTCAATATTTATTTGATATTTAGCGACTGAATTCACATATCTTTTATTTCTAATATTAGCACCTGAACCATACACAATTCGAAGTTCATTAGAGGCAAACGCTCCTAATGTTTTAAAATGAGTTTCTACATCATAGATATGCTCCAAAACATCAAACGATATTATCGCATTTGGATTAATATCATTTGCAACTAAAAAACTAACAATTTCATCCACATCACCAGAAATTATGTTTTCTATAGGTAGTTTTAATTCTTCAGACAACATTTTTACATCATTGCAACTAACTTCGTAAATATCATTATAAATAATTTTACCAATTCCCAATTCAGTTGCCAATAACAAAAGAAATCCACTACCCCCTCCCTAATCAACCAAAATTATACCTTTTATTGGTAGATTTTGATTGATAATTGACATGTAGAGGAGTCTGCCATAAAGCTGTAACTCATTATTTAGATTTACTAATTTGTTTGACAGATATTTTTGAGTGTAGTCAGATAATGGAAGGGAAGAAATATCACATTCTAATAACTTTTTAGAAAGTCGATGTTCTGCAAAATTAATTTGTTTCTTTAATTTTTTATCGCTCATATTTTTAAAAACAAATTTGTTCATTCCATCGATTTTTGGTTATTAGTCTTAATATTCAAATATAACCAACCAATGATTCAGATTATGGAAAGTAATTTATATATTTAACAGATTTTGAAGCTAAATAAGAAATATTTTCTACACAAGAATCTACGATAGAACTGTCACATGACGTTATATATGTATATATAGACTAACCACCAATTGACTTCAATTGCCAATTTGAATACACCCAGTGACAAAATTGAAACAACTCAATCTGGGTAGTTGGAAATGCAATATCAGTGACTGCAAATGATTCCAAAAGAGAGTAGGCAAATAGAGATGATAAAGTTATTTCAGCCTAATCCCCAATGATGAAAAAGAATGCGTATAAGAGAAAAATGTTTACATATGTTACCCACACAAATCAACACAGAACCAAAATCAACTGATTTATCCTAACTACTTAAACTTTCGAATTCAAAAAGAACCGGGTCCTTTTTCAGGTAATAAGTAGAGTGCTACTGCATTCAAGCGGTCAAAATGGTGATTGCTCTTGCCATACTTCTTTCTTTTTACGCAT
>JBBDRU010000166.1:0-1086 GCA_040905305.1 Salibacteraceae bacterium
GCCTTAAATTGGAAACCATAAACCATTTACTTTTCTGTAGCATTTAAATTTCTTAACCCTCTTACTAAGTGGGGGCTGTTATATTTGTGCGAAATCGGAAAAACCCATCTATGAAGGTCGTAATTTTTGCAGGCGGAAAAGGCACCCGCATCAGTGAAGAGTCGCATTTAAAGCCTAAACCAATGATTGAAATTGGTGGAAAACCCATTCTTTGGCACATCATGAAAACTTATGAAGCCTTTGGTCATGATGAATTTATCATTTGTTGTGGTTATAAAGGTTATGTAATAAAGGAATATTTCTATCACTATTTCCTCCACAATTCTGACCTGTCCATCGATTTAGCAAACAACGATATTACCATACATACAACCAAATCAGAAAAGATCAAGGTTACTTTAGTTGATACAGGATTAGAAACCATGACAGCAGGTCGTCTTAAGCGGGTGAAGCAATATGTGGGAAATGAGCGATTCATGCTCACCTATGGCGATGGACTCAGTGACATCGACATGAAAGAGCAGCTGCGTTTTCACGAGCAAAGTGGCGCTGCTGTAACCATGACGATCGTGCAACCCGGCAGCAGGTTTGGAATGATAAATTTAGATGATGACAATCGTGTCAAAGCATTTGAAGAAAAGCCACAGGAAGATGGGACATGGATCAACGGTGGATTTTTCATCTGCGAACCAGAAACTTTTGATTTTCTTCCTGAGAATGCAGACGAAATTATGTGGGAGCGATATCCACTTGAGAAACTTACAGAAGCAGGAAAACTGATCGCCTACCGCCACCACGGGTTTTGGAAATGCATGGATACACTGCGAGACAATATGGACTTAAACAGCATGTGGGAAGACAATCCAAAATGGAAAAACTGGTAAGAAAAAATTGCAATGCAGATTGACCTGAAAAAAACATTTGAAGGAAAGAAAGTTTTCCTCACCGGTCATACAGGATTCAAGGGATCATGGCTCTTGTTGGTCTTAAAGGCGCTTGGAGCTGAAGTCAAAGGCTATTCACTCGCACCAAAAACCGCCAATGACCTTTACCACCAAATCGATGGTGATTCTTTATGCCATTCCA